>CBDTZF010000024.1:0-14227 GCA_965364825.1 uncultured Rhodocyclaceae bacterium
GCCGCTCATCAGCCACGCTCCGTCGGTGCGACATTTGCCGCGGCGGCCGGCGCGCTTTCGCCGACAACGCTTTGCGGCAGACGCACCTCATTGAGCCGTTTGCGTGGGGTGTCGGCGCTGGCTGCCTGTGCCTGGGCGCTGCTGATCACGCGCAGATCGACCTTTACGGTCACGCCATCCTTGGTCCACGAAAGTTGGAAGGTGCCATCAGGCTTGCGAATGCGATCGGCCGAATTGATCAGCTTTTCAAGGCCATAGCGACCAGGGAAGGCGATCATTTCGATGCGGCTGCCATCGAAGCGCGTGGCGGTGATGTTGGCGCCCGGAGTGGGGCCGGCATTCGGCCAGACGAAATTCGCCCATTGTGCGGCGGTATTGCGATAACGCAGTTTCTGACCGTCGATCTCGACGATGAATTCGGTCGTACCCGGCGCTGGATGCGGCATGAGCTGGAAGACGGTTTGCGGCGCGGCCGCTTCTCCGCCACTGGCGGCGCCGCCATCGAGCGGAGCCACCCATTGCGCAAAGCCGGCCATGAACGGCGCCTGGATACGGATGCCCAGATCACCCCAGGTGCGTGGCACGATGGTGCTGCCGCGACGCACGACGAGAGGCCCCATGGTGCTTTCCACGTAGCTGGCAATGGCACCTTCGGGGCCGAACATCTGTGCGATTTCGGCCGGTGCCGCTTCGATCGAGGCGTCGGGCGCGAACGGATACTTGACCGCCAGCTTGCGGTTGAACGGATCAACCACTTGCGCCAACCAGGTCTTGTTGAGCTCGCGCTCTGCCGGCCCGACCACCGCCGTGAATGTCTGCAGCAAGGGGCGCACGAGCAGCGGGCGCAAGGTCTTGCGCTGATCGTCGGGCACGCCGGCCAGCATCTGCTCATCGACAAAACGCAAGGCGTCGGCCAGTTCGGAGCCGTTGCCTTCGATCGTCTGGCGCATCAACAGCATGGCGCCGGGGCCGGGATCACCCTGATTCTTGAGCTGATTGAGGCGCGAACGGATTTTCGACAACTGCTTCAGGTAGATGGAGGCGAGCGGTTCGGTATCTTCGCGCGGCGCGACGATGCGTGCGATGCCGGAAAACTCGGTGCCGATCGGTCCCATCGCGACCTCGGCTTTGTCGGATTTCACGTTGAGGTCGACCGACACGCGGCTGGGTTGCATGCGCAGGATCGAGCGCTTGAACCATTCGACGAAGCCGGTCTGCACCTTTTCAAGACCACGGTTCACGGTGCTCGGGTTGTCCCAGGCCGTTTGCTCGAAGAGTGTCTTGAGCAATTGGCCGATGGGTGAATTCTGCGGATCGCCGAGACGATTCATGCCCGCAACGGCGGCACCGAAATCGTCGAATCCGACGACACTGATGCCACGTGTGAAGGCGCCCCATTCCTGCGCGTACTCTTTCTTGTAAAGCGCTACGAGCGCCTTCTGGATTTGCTCGGGGCTACCCTGTAGCGTGAGGTCATCGGTCGCGGACGTCTTGAGTACCCAGTCCGAACTTTGCAGTTCATTGGTAGCCGCTTCACGGATTGCCTCGCGGACATATTCTTTCCACGCGGCGACCGTGAATGCGCCCGAGACCACGTGGCTGCCGGCGATCAGCTCGGCATCGTTGGCCTCGAGCAGGCTGGCTACCGTGACCGGGGCGAAGCGCGTTGAGGCCCGTGCCTTGACTTCTGCATAGACGCGATCCACTGCCGGCATGCCCTGGATGACGCGACGCAGGTTTTCGCGCACTTCGTCGACTATGCCGAGATTGTTGGCGATCAGGGGCCAGTTTTCGTCACCGCTGCGCGCGAGGTAGAAGGACAGAATCCGTCCGGCGCTGCTGATCATTTGAGCGCGGGTCATCTCGCCGCGGTTAGTCTCCAGCCAACTGCGCCAGAAACGGGTGAGCTGGTCGGAAAGGTGGCCGACGTCGATATGCTCGCGGTCGGCCAGCATGAGGTAGGTCTTGAGCGCGTTATAGGCGTCCTGCACGTTGCCGGCCTGAGGTGCCTGATAGGGTTGCAGCGAAGTTGCTGACGCGATTGACGCGCTGCCATCGACCGGTTCGAGCGATTCGGCCACGGCATTGACGTCGCGCAGGAATGTCTCGAGATTCTCGGTGACGGGGGCAAGCATGATGTTGCGTACGCCCGCGTAATACTCCGTCTTGAGTTTGCCCAATAGCGCGTCGCCCTGGTAGAGGCCGAGGCTGAGTGAGAGCGGCCGATCGGTCGAGAAGCGCTCAAGCTGGGCGATGCGATCCTGCAGGATGCCGAGCGCTTCGAGACGCGACTGCAGATCGAAGCGTGACGCCTGCACTTCCACCGCCTGGTCGAGGTCGGCTTGAACGTTGCGCACCAGTTCCTGGTTGTTCACGTACGACCAACTCCACCCGCCGAGTGTGAGGCCAAGCACTGCGATGGCAGCGAAGAACCCCACCTGGCGCAGGCGCGTCTGCAGGCGATTCGCGTACTGACGGACAAGATTCTTGTCGGCGAAGATGACCTTGGAGAACAGTTCCTTGAGGAAGAAGCCATTGCTCGAGGTAATGCGCGTCGGTTGCGGGCCGTCACCGGCGAGGGCAAAGCGCTCTTCAATGCGCGCCGTGGAGTGGCTGCGCGACTCGCCTTCCTGCACCGCCGAGGTGAGGTAAAAACCGCGGAACACCGGCTTGAACTGGAACGGGTTCTCTTCAAACAGGGTCGCGATGAAGGCGCGCAAGGCCGGCTTGATGGCGGCGAATTCCAGCGGGAACGAGAGCAATCCCGGCGGCAGCGAATTGCCCTGGGCAAGCGCCATCTGCGCGACACTCATCTCACGCAGGCCTTCGTAGAGTTTGTCGAAATGCGTATCGAACTGCGCGATGGCGTCGCTGCCGCCACCGCTCGTTTCATAGGGCAGCGTGGCGCCCCACACGCGGTCACGCTCGTTCCAGTCTACATCCTCGAAAAATTCGTTGAAGCCGCTGATCAGGTCGGCCTTGGTGAACATCACGTATACCGGTGCGAACACTTCCAGCCGCTCGGTCAGTTCCTGCACGCGCTGACGCAGATTCTTGGCGAGATCGACCGCAAACTCGGGCCGGTTGCCGAGCAGTTCGGCCACGCTCACGGTCACGATGATGCCGTTGATCGGTGCCTTGCTCCGGTGTTTCTTGAGCAGACGCAGAAAGCCCAGCCACTCGCTACGGTCTTCCTCATGCACCGCGTAGCGCCCGGCGGTATCGAGCAGGATGCCTTCGGTAGTGAAGAACCAGTCGCAGTTACGTGTGCCGCCGATGCCGTGGATGATATTGCTGGCGCCGTCGGCAAAGGGGAAGGTGAGGCCTGAGTTAACCACCGCCGTGCTTTTGCCGGCCGCGGGGTTGCCGATGACGATATACCACGGCAGCTCGTACAGCGCGGCGCGTCCCGACAGCTGCCCTAGCTTTGAGGTCTTGATCGTCTTGACGGCATCCTGCATACGCTTGTGCAAGGTTTCAATTTCGGCGCGCACGCCGTCGTCGGCCGCCTTGACCGCTTCTTCAGCCTGATTCTCCAGCATTGTGTCGAGATTATCGGCGGCCAGGCGCGCGCGCCGGCGGCGCCACAGCCAGACGCACAGCCACACGACAAGGATGATCACGGTCGCAATGACTGCCCAGGTGAGCGCAATTTGCAGCGTGCTGGCGCCGAGGAAGAAGAACCCGGCGAGCGCGGCAATGCCGATGAAGGACAGCGTGCGGGAGTCGAACAGGATTGAGCGGAGTCTGGACATGGGAGAAAACGCGTCAGGTCTGAGTTTCGGTGGGTGTCGGGGGGACGGGCGCGGGCTGCAGCAAGGCCGCCGCGCGCATGTGCGGGTGTTGCGCGCTCAGTGCGAGCGCCGGCGCGCCATGGGTGCTCACCTCGTCGGCGGCACATAGCAAGGCAATCAGCGCGCCGGCAGGTGATGCACTGCCGCATGCGGCGCCGATCGACACGCAACTTTCGCCTGGTTCAAGCGCTTCGAAGCCGTCATCGATTGCACCGAGAATTTCCGTTTGTCGGCTCGGCCGTAGGTCGGCATCGGCCACCAGCGCGGCGACGGCTGCCGGATCTACATCGTGCACATGCAGCAGGCTGTCAATCAGCGTCTTGATCGTTGCCGACGAAATCTTGCCCTTGGCATCCGCCGACTTATCGCGTCGGACCCGATGAATGCGATGGATGCGCGGCGGGGCGTCGATTTCGCTGCTCGCACCGGTTGCCGCGTCGGCGAGTACGATGGCCGCGGCGGCTTCGCCGGGCACTTGGCCATGCGGGGTTTGCGGCGCAAAAAGCTCCCCGCGCGCTTGCCAGGTCTGAACGGTGGCCTCGCCCAAGTGGGACGCGGTCGCCATCAGCAGACAAACCTCGTGGCGCTGATCGCGGTTGATCGCCACGATCAGATCGTCGATCAGCTGAAACACCGTGGTGTCGTCACTCGCGCGGTGGATGGCCAGTCGCGTGCGGCCATCGGGCGCCTCCGCAAGATGCGTTGTCTTCAACCAGTGCTCGGCCAGCGCGGTTTCGGCGTCCGACCATGTTTCGGGAACCACCCAGATCACGCGCAAGGTGGTGTCGTCGCCTGCGCCTTCGAGGAGGGCCAGCACCTGGCTTAGTGCGTCGGGGACCAGGGCGTCCGTCAGCGCAAGCGTGCGTAGCATCTCACTTGCAGGGCGGTCGTCCGTTTCCGGCAGCGTTTCGGCCACTGTGTCCACTTCGAGTCGATCGACACGAACGGTGAATACGGGGAATCCTTCATCGTTCGTGAGCGTTTTGTCGGGCTGCGGATTTTTGCTTTCACGCGCGCTTGCGAGCACCTCGGCCGCGCTCTCCCCCGCCGCGGTCAGCGCTTTGCCATACAGCACGACCAGTTCGAAGGCGCGATCGGCGGCATCCGCGTGGTCATCGCTTACAGGCTCGCTGACGCCCTCATCGTCAGGCGTTTGGGCGGGTGCCTGACGCAAGCCGTCAATAAAACCGCGCAGCAGCACTAAACCTCCGAACAGCGCCAGCGGCAACGCTACCAAATATAAAAGGGTATCGGTGCCGGAGGGCGTGTGATCAATCGATTTCCACCAGCCGAGCACAAGCGCCCAGATCACCGCGAAGGCGATGATCAGGACGAGTGAGAGGCGGGCGATGCGAGCGATCATGCGAATGCGCCGGTCAATCGGTGGTCAGCGACTGACTGGCAATCAGCGTGGCGCCGCAGGCGGTTTTGTCGCCATTTCGTGCAGCGGGTTTGCCATCGATCATGGCCGTCGGATCACCCGTGGCGATGACCGTGACGCTGCCGTGCCCGCTCCGCGGGCAGGTGACCTTGTCGCCGATGCGGGCAATGCCCTTGCCATCGCAGTCGCTTGAGGGTGAGGCGCTGACCACCGTGCCGCCGTGGGATGTGGTATCGCCGAGCAGGATGAACGGGCGTGACATCAATGAACTCCAGTTAAGCGGTTAATGTGTGAGTGGACCGAGTATCAACCGTTGCTGCCAAGCACGCCGGCCCGTCGCAATTCGACATGGCCATAGTCGCGCATCGTCCAGTTACCGCCCCAGGTAAGCCCCGCGGCCTCGGCCAGTTCGCCGTAGAGCGTGTAGCCACGCATCGCCCACGGATCCTTCTCCGAAAGCAGGAGCTTACCGTTACGCAGAAATGCAATGTCGGCCGCGAGGCCGTACTGGTGGTAGCTCATGTTGGCGCCTGCGCGGGTGACGTTGCTGCCGAGGGCTGCAAGTGCAGCCTGGCGCTGCGGGCTGCGGTAGCCTTCGAGCAAAACCATCTCGTAGCCATGTCGGTCGCGCATGAGTTTGAAGACCGTTAACAATTGCTGACGGAATACGTCGTCAAGCAACTGCCAGTCGCGGCTGCCCCAGGATGTGGCCGGCCGGGCCAGTTCCACTTCACGCGTGGTGAACATGTCGGGAGGGAGTGCCGCCGGCGGGATGAGTTGTTCTCCTTCGAGCAGCCGCGCAATCTGCCGGTGCTGTTGCGCCGGCGCGTCGGTGAAATCGAAGAGTTGTCGTTGCGTGAATGACACGGCAAGAAGCGGCGGCACGCTGAGAAATACCAAGGCGAGGAGCGCCGTGCGGTGATGATTGCGCAGCGCCGATGACACGAGGGTAGCGGCGACACCCGCTGCACGCGTTGAGCGTGAGGCGCTTGCGCTGCCAGCTGTCCGTGCCCGCACGCCAAGACGCGTCGCGCGACGTGTCAGCGTCATACCGAGTGCGGCACGAAACGCCGGGAACGCCAGCATCGAGGCAAACAGTACGATGGCCAGGAAGTAGCTCAGGGAAACAAGATAGATCATTGGAGCACGCCGCCGGATACAGAAAGTTGACCCACATTGCGCCGAATGCGCGAAAATGCTGTTGGCCTAAACGAAAACGTTGTATCTTAAGACAAATGAATTCGCCATTGTCATTTTTTTTCGGTTTCTCATGATGAACACCACAGACCACGAACGCACGGCTCCGAGTCTCTTGTCAGCAACAGTTGCCACAACTGGCCGCGATCGCAGCGATCATGTCAGTATCTTGAGCGATCTTGCTGGTAACGCACCGGAAATACGCACGGTGTCCTCTGATGGCCGGGTGCGTCGTCGGGTGGGGTGGTTGACTGCCGGGCTGATTGGTGTTTCTACCCTCGTTTTCGGTATGACCCAGATGTCGTCAATCATGGGCGTCAGTGACGGCGGGCCGCCGCAGCTCGTTACGAAGTCGCTGGCCGAGCCGGTAACGGCGAGGCGCGCCGTCGAACACACGGAGGTAGAGTCTGCACCGGCGGCGGCCGTCATCAGGAACCTTCCCGCCGTCGCAGAACCCGAAACTCAGGTGTCTAGCGCTGCCGATCGCGGCACACCGGCAGGCGAACCAATCGTCAAGCCGACCGCGGAGATCATGCCGACAGCCGCCGCGGCGCCGTCAGCATCGGCAATGCGCGTCAAACCTCGACGCACCTCGGCGCGCGCTGCGCAGCGAAGCTCCGATTCCGACGTGGACATCATCACAGCGATCGTAAAACACGCGGAAGTTGTGCAGGCTCGCTGAATAGTGTGGGCATTTCGCTGGCTTGCACGGCCGTGCGGCATCACCCATGGGATGTCATGTTGATGTACGGTCGATTGCCCCATGCGCGGTGGCGAACTCCCAGCCACATGCGGCACGCCTTCCCTAGTGGTTTCAGCGGCCGCGGATGAGGCGACCCGTCCGGGCGTGAGTCGTGCAAGGTAAACGCATGAATTGCGATTCCGCGTAGATCGGCCGGAACGACCCGTTTATTTTCTTCCCCAAACGGTTTATCCCCGCGAAAGCGGGGATCCATACCCCCCAACAGCCATAGATCCCCGCCCCCGATCGGAGTCGAGGATGACGCTCTTTCGCGGGGATGACGAGACTTGATTCAGCCTTCAAACTGCAACACGAGACGTTCGTCCGATTGCCCTGGTGAGTCATACGTCGGCAGCATCTGCGCGACAGGCCCTGTGCTAAACTGCGGCGCTGGCTTCGGCGCCCGAATTGCTGCGTCGGATTCGCGATTCCGGCGCGACCCGACGAGCGAGATGATCCTGAATACGGCAGTCTTACGCGCCCGCGTGTGACGGCTGGCGGGTTGTCCGATAAGGCGCAAGCAAGGACGCAGAAGCGGCCTCTGCAACCGCATCCGCCAAATGCGGTCAGGCGGCCGGCCAGTCGTGCAATCGGGCGCGCCGCGTACTCACCAGATGTGTGAATCTTGTCGAGGAGAAAAAATACAATGCAAACAATATCTTCACCCGGACAACAAGCGGTTAGCTGTCGTTTTTAGGGTTATGCAAACGTGCGCATCCTGATTAGTAACGATGACGGATATTTCGCCCCCGGTATCGAGGCACTTGCAAGCGCCTTGTCGGCGGTCGGAGAAGTCACCGTGGTGGCGCCCGAACGCGACCGCTCCGGCGCCAGCAATTCCCTGACACTCGACCGACCGCTGTCATTGCGACGCGTTCGCAGGAACCTCTATTACGTGAATGGCACACCGTCAGATTGTGTCCACCTGGCGGTTACCGGCATGTTCGAAAAGCTTCCAGATATGGTCGTATCAGGGATCAATCATGGCGCCAATATGGGCGATGACACGATTTATTCCGGCACGGTCGCGGCTGCGACAGAAGGCTATCTGCTCGGCGTGCCGTCGATTGCGATCTCGCTGGTCAGCCGCCAATCAGATGATTTTTCCGCGGCGGCGCAGGTTGCTGTGGATCTGGCCGAGCGTTTCAGGCGCCGTCCGTTTGAAGCGCCCGTACTGCTTAACGTGAATGTGCCCCTGGGCGACTATGCATCCCTTAAAGGTTTGCGTGTCACGCGCTTGGGCCGGCGCCACAAGGCCGAACCGGTCATCAAGATGGTGTCGCCGCGCGATGAGACGGTGTACTGGATCGGTCCCGCTGGCGGCGCGCAGGATGCCGGAAGCGGGACAGATTTCAATGCGGTTGATGCCGGCTATGTGTCGATTACCCCCTTGCAGATCGACCTCACCCACAACGGCCAGTTGGAATCGGTGTCGACGTGGCTGGAGTAAGCGGCGCGCGCACGACAACCGTCGCCGCGCAAATGGCGACCCGAGCACGTAACCGCATGGTAGAGGTGCTGCGTCAGCAGGGAATTCGCGATGAGTCCGTGCTTGATGCGATCAGTCAGGTGCCACGCCATCTTTTCGTGGAAGAAGCGCTGGCTTCGCGAGCGTATGAAGATACGGCGTTACCGCTCGGATTTTCACAAACGATTTCGCAACCGTATATCGTTGCACGCATGATCGAGGTGCTTCGGCAAGGACGCGATAGCCTTGGGAAAACACTCGAAGTCGGTGCCGGCGGTGGTTATCAGGCGGCGGTACTGTCGCACTTGAGCACAGAAGTTTATGCACTGGAACGCATTCGGCCTTTGCTCGACCGCGCACGCGAGAACTTGCGGCAACTCCGTTTGCCCAACGTTCGGCTCAAATTTGCTGACGGAATGCTTGGCTTGCCGGAGGTGGCGCCGTTCGACACCATCATTGTGGCAGCCGCCGCGCCGGATGGTGTGCCGCAGGCGTTGCGTGCTCAGCTTGCGCCGGGTGGCCGCGCCATTGTGCCGGTGGGGCGTCAAGAACAACATCTGGTTCTGGTTGAACGACAGGGCGGCGCTTTCCGCGAAACGCGGCTGGACGCGGTGCGCTTTGTCCCCTTGCTCGGTGGTACGGAATGACGATATTTGATTTGATGAAACGTGGCGCGGCGCTGCTGCTGGCAATGTCGCTCGTTGCGTGCACCACAAACATGTCCGCTCCGGTGAGCGGCCCCGGCGCGCCGCGGGGCGCGAACGCACCTCGAGGCGCATCAGGCAGCACGAACGGTTATTACATCGTGCAGCCGGGCGATACGCTCAACCGGATCGCGCAACAATTCGGGCACAGTTTTCATGATCTTGCCGCCTGGAACGGATTGACCGACCCGGACTCAATTTCCGTCGGTCAGTCATTGCGCGTTGCACCACCTGATGGCGTGGTCATAACGCCTGTGAATGTCGGTTCGCCCGCGATCGGCGCCTTGCCGCCGTCCTCGCCCGGCATGTCATCGCCGCCGTCCGAAACCGCAACGGCGCAGCCCGATGTCAAGACCGGTCCGCTGGCAATTGTCGAACCGTATTCCGAGTCGGCATGGGCGAAGATCAACAGCGCGCCCGCCAAGCCCGAGGTTGCTCCGCGCGTTGCCACGCCGGCGGTGACTACGCCGGAGCCTTCGCCCGCGGTCGATGCCGCGTCGGCATGGATATGGCCGGCGCGCGGCAAGGTGGTAACGACTTTCGCCAATGGCGAAACCAAGGGCATTGACATTGCAGGCAAGCTGGGCGATGCCGTACGGGCGTCGTCGGGCGGGCGCGTGGTGTACGCCGGGGCCGGCTTGCGCGGGTATGGAAAACTCGTCATTATCAAACACGATGCGGATTTCCTCAGTGCCTATGCCCATAACAACACGTTGCTCGTCAAAGAGGGGCAAACGGTAAAAAAGGGGCAGACGATCGCCGAACTCGGCAAATCCGACGCTGATCGCCCGAAGCTGCATTTCGAGATACGCCGGCGGGGCAAACCGGTCGATCCCTTGAAGTATCTGCCAAATCGTTGAGAGGATCGGTTGAATGCGCGAACGTCTGGCAGCCAAGGATCAGAAAGATCAAGCGCCGGATGTGCCGCCCGAAGTCGAGGCCTTCGCAGAAACCCCCGCACCATCCTTTGAAAGCGATTTTCTCAGCGACGTAACCCAGCTTTATCTGAACGATATCGGCGCCAACCCGCTGCTTACCGCGGAAGAGGAGGGCGTGCTCTCACGGCGCGTGCGCCAGGGGGATTTCGAGGCGCGCCAGACGATGATCGAGCGCAATCTGCGTCTCGTCGTGAATATCGCCAAACACTATCTCAATCGCGGCATCCCGTTGCTCGATCTGGTCGAGGAGGGCAATCTCGGCCTTATACACGCGCTGGAAAAATTCGATCCCGAGCGCGGCTTTCGTTTCTCCACCTACGCGACCTGGTGGATCCGTCAGAACATCGAACGCGCGATCATGAATCAGTCGCGCACCATCCGGCTGCCGGTGCATGTGGTCAAGGAACTCAATCAGGTATTGCGCGCCTGCCGCAAGGTCGAGGCCGCGGGCAAGCGCGACTGTCTGGTGGAAGAGGTGGCGCGCGAAACAGGTAAGACCGAAGACGTCGTGCGCGCCATGCTGACGCTCAACGAACATACGGCCTCGCTCGACGCGCCGCTCGATATCGATCCATCGCTTTCAATCGGTGAATCGCTACGCGACGAAAAACTCGAAAGCCCCGACACGCAGATCCACCACGGCGAAGTGGAAAAGTTGATTCGGGAATGGATCGAGATGCTCAACGAAAAGCAGCGCCTTGTCGTGCAGCATCGCTACGGGCTGGATGAAGTGGAAGTCCACACGCTCGAGGAACTGGCCGGTCAGTTGGGGCTCACGCGCGAGCGCGTGCGGCAGATCCAGCTCGAGGCGCTGGGGCAGTTGCGCCGCATACTCAAGCGCCACGGCATGCCCAAAGACGCCTTGCTCTGAGGCCGCCTGACAAACTCGTTGTTGCGTTTCCTTGCCGTACGGGATCTTACTGTCTGCGGAAACGCGCCGGGTCTGAAGCGCTGCGTCCCAGCTACA
The DNA here is from genome assembly GCA_965364825.1 of uncultured Rhodocyclaceae bacterium. Lineage (GTDB taxonomy): Bacteria > Pseudomonadota > Gammaproteobacteria > Burkholderiales > Rhodocyclaceae > Nitrogeniibacter. Next base: position 11,192 of record CBDTZF010000024.1, read on the forward strand.
TTTCTCTGGCGGTTGGTGAGATAGATCGCCGCGTCAGGGCGCTAACGCCCGACAGCATCCACCGTCGTTTCGCTGCTCGCGCCACGTAGCGCCCGCGCCAGGTGAAACACCGCCATGGCGTAGAAACTGCTGCGGTTGTAGCGCGTGATCACGTAGAAATTACGGAACCCCAGCCAATATTCGGTGGCGGCATCGGGGCTTTCAAGATCGATCAGGGCGGCGCTTTCACCCGTGGGAATGGTGTCAAGCGCTAGTACGCGATGCGCGCTGAAATCCGCAGGCGTAAATACCGGGTCGATGCCGGCTGCGATAAGCGGTGCGACAGCCTGTGCATCCTCGACATGCGCGCGAATGGCGACCGGCCCGCCGGCGCGCCAACCGTGTTTGGCAAGATAGTTTGCGACGCTGCCGATCGCGTCGGCCGGACTGCGCTCAAGATCGATGCGCCCGTCGCCATCGAAGTCCACCGCGAAGTTGCGGATGCTGCTGGGCAAGAACTGCGGATAGCCCATGGCGCCGGCGTACGAGCCTTCATAAGTCATTGGCTCACGGCCCTGTTCGCGGGCCAGCAGGAATAGGTTTTCCAGTTCGCGCCGAAACAAGGTGGCACGCGGCGGGTAGTCGAAAGCGAGGGTGGCCAGCGCCGAAGCGGTCGTGAAGGTGCCGGTGTAGCGTCCGTAAATGCTTTCCACGCCAATGATGGCGACAATGATTTCTTCGGGTACGCCATATTGCTGTGACGCAGCGCGCAAGGCAGTCTCATTCTCGTTCCAGAAGGCGAGCCCGCTATTGATCCGGACCGGCTCAATGAACTGCTGTCGATAGCGTGACCAAGAGCGCGCGCTGCGCTTCTCGGGCGGCGTGATCAGCCGGATCACCTGGTCGTCCGGCGTAATGGCGGAAAGCGTCGCCATGATCGAGGCGGCGTCGAGACCATGTTCGTCCTGCATCTGACGGGCGAATTCGAGCGCTGCCGGATGTGCTGCGTAAGTGCTGTCGGCTGGCACGCTGGTGGCGCAGGCGGTGCTGCCAATGGCAACTGCGGTTGCGGCGAGAAAACTGCGAATGGTGAGCGTTACTGACATTTAATTATCCTGGAAACGGCAGTTGGACGCGCCCGAGTGTGCGGCTGGCGGGCCGTCCGACAAGGCGCGAGGAGGACGCAGGAGCGGCCCCTGCTACGACGAGTAACACAGGCAGACGGCCCGCCAGTCGTGCAATCGGGCGTGTAGCGTACTCCGCACACGGATGAGTCTTGTCGGAGGAGAAAATTCAATACAAACAAGAACTTCACTGATACGGCAAGCGGTCAACTGCCGTTTTCAGGATTACGAGCCTGTCGATACGATGTTTGAAAGTTCGCAGAGTGGGCGTTTCCGCCGCACCGCGACCGTAGCGCGCAGTGGCGTACTCACGCGCGATGGTGGTGATCTCGCTGCCCTGCGGGGGATGGGCACGGGCTGCTCGAATAGCATAATCGGCAGGCCCTTCCCACGGCAACCGGGGCGTGCCTGCGCGTGCCAGCTTGCGCTCGAAGCGTTGCCATTGACGGCGTAATGGGTCGGTAGCAGGTCCGCGACGATGGGACCACCATAGCAGCGTCCCAAGGCCGATGCCGGCGCCAACAAACAGCAACGCGCCGAGCTGGCGCCAGTCCGCGTCGTCCAGGCCGACACGCGAGAACAATTCGCGCTGGCTTTGCTGGTCGTAACCCAGTACCCACTGGTTCCAACTGTTGGCGAGAAAATCGAGCCGGTCGCGCATGCCGCGCAGCCATTCGAGATCGGTTGCCACCATGAAAGGCACCGGTTCACCCGCCGGCAGCGCGGCAGCCAGACCGCCGTCGATACGTCGCGGGAAGCTGGCCGCCGTGGGGTCGATGCGTACCCAGCCTTGCCCGGCCAGCCACACTTCGGTCCATGCATGCGCGTCGGACTGACGCACCACGAGGCTGCCGTCGAATGGATTGCGCTCGCCGCCCTGGTAGCCAGTGACAATGCGCGCCGGCACCCCCGCCGCACGCATGAGGATGGCAAAGCTGCTGGCGAAGTGCTCGCAAAATCCCTGACGCGTGTCGAACAGAAATTCGTCGGCGCTGTGCCGGCCGAGCAACGGCGGACGCAGCGTATAGATGAGATTGGCGTCGCGCATCCAGGCGACGGCGGCGTTGACGATCGCTGCCGGCATTTGGTGGCGGGCACGCAATGTTTCGGCGAGCGCACGTGTGCGCGGATTGCTGTCGGATGGTAGCTCCAGTGCTTCGTCAAGCGTCTGGCGCGGGGTGTCGGCGCCGACGGTCGCCAACGGGTAGGCGGTGGCGGCGTAGCGCAGACGCTGGCGCACTGGCTGCGTGCTGAGAACCTGGTAGTCCGGCGTGTAGCGCGCGTTTTCGATCCCCGCGCCGGGGTAATCGAGCGCCAGCAGCCACGCGCGGTTGTGCGGTTCAAGCGTGAGCGTATAGCGCAGCGCCCGACCCTGTGGCGCATAGGTCGGCTCGGTCAGGGTTGGTGTGCGCGGCGCCTGCCAACGCCGACCATCGAAGTCGGTCAGTACCGGGCCGCGCCAGTAGCGCTGTGCCTTGTCAGGTGATGTGCCGTCGAACTGCGCGCGAAAAACGATTTCGGCCGATTGGCTCAGGTTGCTGATGCTGCCCGGCGCCATGCTGTCCGACAGCCCGGTCATCGCGCTGAAGGCGTCGGCCGGCAGGCCCCACAGCGGACCGGGAATGCGCGGAAAGACAATGAACAGCACGAGCATCAGCGGCACCGCCTGCAGCAGCAACCCGCCCGCCAGACGCAGTTGCGCCCGCGGCGCGGCCGGTGCATGCAGGCTCGACAGTGCGGTCGTGGTCAGCCATGTACCGATTGCGGCGCCCAGCGCAGTGAGCGCCGACTGCGTGTCGAGAAACAGCGCCAGTTGCAGGAAATAGCACAGCAGGACGAAGACATGCGCGTCGCGCCGTGTTCGGCTCTCGAGCAACTTCAGGCTCAGCAGCAAGGTGAGCAGCGCGACGCCGGCGCCTTTGCCGAAAACGGT
>CBDTZF010000025.1:0-14175 GCA_965364825.1 uncultured Rhodocyclaceae bacterium
GGCTTGCCTTCGGTCAGCGTGCCGGTCTTGTCCACCACCAGGGTGTCGATCTTGCGCAGATTCTCGATCGCTTCGGCATCACGAAACAGCACGCCCTGCGTCGCGCCCTTGCCGGTGGCAACCATGATCGACATCGGCGTCGCGAGACCGAGCGCGCACGGGCAGGCGATGATCAACACCGACACCGCGTTGACCAGGCCATGCACCCAGCTCGGTGGCGGCCCGAACACGCCCCACACAAAAAAGGTGAGCACCGCAATCGCCACCACGCTGACCACAAAATAACCCGCCACCTGATCGGCCATGCGCTGCATCGGCGCCCTCGAGCGCTGCGCCTTGGCGACCATCTCGACAATCTGCGACAGCACCGTATCGCCGCCCACCTTGTCGGCGCGCATCACCAGCGCGCCGTCGGTGTTCAGGGTGGCGCCGATGAGTTTGTCGCCGGGGGATTTGCTCACCGGAATCGGCTCGCCGGTGAGCATCGATTCGTCCACCGCGCTGCGGCCGTCCTCCACTTCGCCATCCACCGGCACACTCTCGCCAGGGCGAACGCGCAGGCGATCGCCGACTTCAACCTCGCTCAACGGTACGTCTTCCTCGTCCCCATTCTCGCTGATGCGGCGCGCGGTTTTCGGCGCCAGATCGAGCAGCGCCTTGATCGCGGCGCCTGTCTCCGAGCGCGCTTTGAGTTCGAGCAACTGGCCGAGCAAGGTGAGGGAGATGATCACCGCGGCGGCTTCGAAGTACACCGCTACCTGCCCGTCGGTGCGGAATGACGCGGGAAAGATGCCGGGCGCGACGGTCGCGGCGACACTATAGATATACGCGGCGCCGGTACCCGTGGCGATCAGCGTCCACATGTTCGGATTGCGGGTCACCACCGACCGCCAGCCGCGCACGAAAAACGGCCAGCCCGCCCACAGCACCACGGGCGTCGCCAAAGCAAATTCCACCCATGGACGCGCCGCGCCCAACACGGCATCGAAGGCGCCACCCGACATCGCGATGATGAACACGGCGATGCTCAGCGGCAGGGTCCACCAGAAGCGGCGCTTGAAGTCTTCGAGTTCGGGATTCTCGTCGTCGTCGGCGCTCGGCGTTACGGGCTCGAGCGCCATGCCGCATTTCGGACACGTGCCCGGACCGATCTGGCGTACCTCGGGGTGCATCGGGCAGGTGTACTCCGTGCCTTCCGGCGCCGCCGTTTCGTCAGGGCCCGCCGAGGCGTCCACTTCAAGATAGCGCTGCGGATCGTGCTCGAACTTGTGCAGGCATTTTTCGCTACAGAAGCGCCACTCGCGCCCGGCGTGCTCGGCGCGAAATTTCGCGTCGTCGCTCACCTTCATGCCGCACACCGGGTCGTGTTCTGAGTCAGGTAGCGCGCTTGAATCGTCGTGCTGGATATTTGCCATCGCGCAATTGTCCTCGTTCAGTGAATTCCCGCCTTGCGCTGGTGCATTCGAATATAGGCGGTGATGTGGGCAACATCATCCGGCGTCACCGTCGGCCCCGGCTTCATGTCGTCGAAGGGCCAATAATGCGCGCGCACGCCGTTTATTGCAGCCAGCTGGAACGCAATGTCGCCGTGGTGTGGCGGCTCATATACCCGATGGATGAACGGCGGACCCTTGTCGTTGCCAGTGAGGTCGCTGGCGTGGCAGGACGCACAGTTTTTCTCATAGAGCGTTTTGCCCACGGTGGGGTTGGGCATCAGGCCCGGTGACGGTTTGGCTACTTCCATAGCCAGCGCATCGGCTCCGCTGGCGAGTAGCAAGGCGGCGACGACTGCCACGGTGAATGGAGATAGCATTGGGTGATTTCCTCGACCGATGTGACTGTGTTGGTCGCGCCCTCGTGTCGCGGGTGAACGTTGGAAGCGGGCATGGCAGCACTGGTTGATAGGACGTGCGTTCAGCTCGCCGGTTCCATCCGTCAATGTGCCATTCCGTCGCTGATCTGCGGGGCCGTATTGGCAATGGGGGCAGGCCGCCCTCGGCCACGTCGCACTTCCTTGCCATAGGTCCGCAATGCCTGCGTCACTGCGCCTTGCCGAGCAGTTCCGAACCGTCCCGGTAGACCGTTTGAAACAGCAACTCCCGAAGTATCAGAAGCAAATAGAGCGAGAGCGGCTCGAAGCCGCCATCGCGGAAGGACGCAAGAGCTTCGTCAGTCCGGCCGAGCGCAGCAAGTTTATCGAGATAGCCCGATCGCGGACACGATTGGCACTGGTCAGGCGGTACAGCGCATCACGCGCGAAGATCCGGCCTGGTGACTGCGCCTGTACCCATATCAGTGCCGCTCTGAAGTAGAAGAATCGGGCTTCGTGGTGCCCGCTGTAGCGGGCTCGTGCGCTTTCTCGCCGAAATGGATGCGGTGGTGCCGTGGAGGGCGATGCGGGCTCTGATTGAGCCACACGTTCCGAATGCCGGTCGAAGGGCGGTCTCAGAGACGGCCCCGATTGGGCCGTCTCTCATCCTTCGGGATACCTCCCCGACTCTGCCGCAGATCTACCGAATTCCGTTATGCCCCCCGATAGAGGGGGCTTTCTGAAACGAACACGGTTATGCCGTCGGCGCCCGGGATTATTTTCGACAACGGGAAGGCGTTGGTACTCAACGTGTCGAAATTCCACGTCACCGTTTTCCCGCCTGCGACGATGCGCACGGTTTCCATGCGTGTCACGTTCAGATACCTGCTTGCGTCGGCAAGGCGTATCTCGCGAGCCGGTGCTGCCGTAGTGGCGTAGCCGTAGGGCGCGGGCGCATGAGCAGCCGACGTGCCGCCACCTTCGTAGCCCTCGCCCCCGGGCAAGTGTGCATCGCTTCCTGAATAGCCCCGATCTGCCAAAGCACTGGCCGCGCCGGCTGCAGTCAGTGCGGCGACAAGGGTGAGTTTGATGATACTGGTGCGCATTGTTTTCTCCTGAAAATGATGGCTTGATCTACGTGGCTGCTGAATCGCAACCGCAATGCCATGCTAATGGGCTTATACCGACGGGATGATGACCGCCAAATTACATTGTCGTAAGGCGTCCATCAGTCCCTGTCTTCCGTCCCGTGGAGGTTCGAAAAAATACAGCGGCCGGGCGTGTCGACGACGCCCGGCCGCTGTTGGCGTGGAGACTGTGCTACTGGGCGGGGTCGGGTGCGCTGACCGGGTGTCCGGTGGCAGGGAGTGTTTCCAGCCCTTTCTCGAGTCGCCATTGCTTTACAAGCGCATAGAGCGCAGGGATGACGCCCAGCGTCAGTACGGTGGAAGAAATCATTCCGCCAACCATCGGTGCGGCGATACGGCTCATGACCTCTGAGCCTGTACCCGTGCTCCACATGATGGGTAACAGCCCGGCCATGATGGCCACAACTGTCATCATCTTCGGCCTTACGCGCTCAACCGCGCCCTCCATGATGGCGTGGTAGAGGTCGGTCGCCGTGGGTTCCCTGCCTTCGGAAAGACGCGCCAGCCGGATTTCCCGCCATGCCTGATCGAGGTAGATCAGCATCACCACGCCGGTCTCCGCCGCGACTCCCGCCAAGGCAATGAAGCCCACCGCCACCGCGACGCTCATGTTGTAACCCAGCCACCACATCAGCCAGATGCCCCCGACCAGCGCGAAAGGGACCGAGAGCATCACGATCAGCGTTTCCGTCAGGCGCCGGAAGTTCAGATAGAGAAGTACGAAGATGATTGCCAGGGTCACCGGCACGACGACCGCGAGTTTGGACTTGGCACGTTCCATGTACTCGAACTGGCCGGACCAGGTCGCGTAATACCCGGGCGGAAAAACGACCTTCTCGGTCACCGCCTTCTGCGCGTCCTTCACGTACGATCCGACATCCCGATCCCGGATATCGACAAAAACATAGGCCGCGAGCAGCGCATTCTCGGTCTTGATAGCCGGTGGGCCATTGCGCAATTCGATCTTTGCCAACTGGCCGAGAGGAATCATGCCCACCGTGCTCGGCACATACACTTCGTTGGCAATGCGTTGCGGATCCTCGCGCAACGCCCGCGGATAGCGCACGGCGATGTTGTAGCGTTCCAGCCCCTCGATTGCAGTGGTCACCGGCGCGCCGCCTAGCGCGGTTGCGACAACTTGCTGGAAATCGCCGACCGTAATGCCGTAACGCGCCAGTTGTTCGCGCCGTGGGGTGATGTCGAGGTAGTAACCGCCAGTCACGCGTTCGGCATAGGCGCTGGACGTCCCCGGGACATCCTTCACCGCCTGCTCGATCTGGCGTGCGAGCTTTTCGATCTGCGCCAGATCCTTTCCGAACACCTTGACGCCAACTGGCGTGCGAATGCCCGTCGAAAGCATGTCGATACGCGCCTTGATAGGCATGGTCCACGAATTGGCGACGCCAGGAAACTTGAGCGCCGCATCCATTTCGGCGATCAACGAGTCCACCGTCAGGCCGGCACGCCATTCACTTGCCGGTTTGAGATTGATCACCGTTTCGAACATCTCGATCGGTGCCGGATCGGTAGCACTGTCCGCGCGGCCGGCCTTGCCGTACACCGACTCGACTTCGGGGAAGGTCTTGATGATGCGATTGGTGGTTTGCAACAGGCGCGCCGCTTCGGTCACTGACATGCCTGGAAGCGAGGCCGGCATATAGAACAGCGAGCCCTCGTTGAGCGTCGGCATGAACTCCGAGCCGATCTGCCGCGCGGGAAAGATCGTCGCCACCATCGACACCAGCGCCAGGACGAGCGTCAGCACTTTGTGCCGCATCACCCACCGGATGATTGGCCGGTACGCCCAGATCAGGAAGCGATTCACCGGGTTCTTCTGCTCGGGCATGATTCGCCCGCGAATGAATAACAGCATCAGCACCGGCACTACCGTTATTGAGAGCAGCGCTGCACCCGCCATGGCGAAGGTTTTGGTAAAGGCCAGCGGACTGAAGAGGCGCCCCTCCTGGCCTTCAAGGGTAAACACTGGGAGGAACGAGACGGTAATGATCAGGAGGGAGAAGAACAGCGCCGGCCCGACTTCCTTGCACGCGCCGATCATCGCGGTGGCGCGATCGCGCTGCGGTGCGTTGGCGGGCAAGTGTTCGAGTTTCTTGTGCGCATTTTCGACCATCACGATCGCCGCATCTACCATTGCACCGATGGCGATGGCGATTCCGCCCAGGCTCATGATGTTGCTGCCCATGTCCATCGTCCGCATGGCAATGAAGGCGATCAGGATGCCGATGGGCAAGGTCAGTATGGCGACAAGCGCGCTGCGCACGTGCATCAGAAAGATCACGCATACCGCGGCGACGATCAGGCTTTCCTCGAGCAGCGTCCACTTCAGATTGGCAATGGCGCTTTCGATCAGGCGCGAACGGTCATACACGGGCACGATCTCGGTGCCTTCCGGCAGGCCGGGCTTCAACTCCTCGATCTTGGACTTCACATTGGCGATCACGTCGAGCGCATTCTCGCCGAAGCGCGCCATCACGATGCCCGAGGCGACCTCGCCTTCGCCGTTCAACTCGGCAATGCCGCGCCGCCCCGCCGGCACAAGTTCCACCCGGGCAATATCGCGCACCAGCACCGGCGTGCCGCCGTCGCTTTTCAATACCAGTTGCTCGATATCCTCGATGCCTTTCAGATAGCCAAGGCCGCGAACCATGTACTCCTTTTCGGACAACTCCACGACACGGCCGCCTACATCCTGATTCGATTCGCGGATCACCTGCGAAACGCGCGCGAGCGGAATGTCAAAACTCGCCAGTAGGTGCGGATCCACCGCGACCTGATACTCCTTGACGAAGCCGCCGACGCTCGCCACTTCGGCTACGCCGCCGGCCTTGGTCAGCTGGTAGCGCACATACCAGTCCTGCACGCTGCGCAAGTCTGCCAGCGACTGATCTTTACCGGTGAGCGCGTACTGAAACACCCAACCCACGCCGGTCGCGTCGGGTCCTAACTGCGGACTTGCGCCGGCCGGCAAATTTCCCTGCACCGCGCTCAGATACTCGAGCACCCGCGAGCGCGCCCAGTAAATATCGGTGCCGTCCTCGAAGATCACGTACACGTAGGACGCCCCGAACATCGAGAACCCGCGCACCACCTTGGCCTTCGGCACCGCCAGCATGGCGGTGGTGAGCGGGTAGGTAATCTGGTCCTCCACCACCTGTGGCGCCTGGCCGGAATAGGGGGTGTACACGATCACCTGAACGTCGGATAGATCCGGCAAGGCGTCCAGCGGGGTGTTCTTTACCGCGTAGATGCCACCACCGATCACCGCCAGCGTGGCGAGCAATACAAGAAAGACATTGCGCGCCGACCATTCGATTACCCGATCGAGCATTTCAATGGCTCCCGGCAGCGGGCTTGCCGGCCGCCGCGTCCATCGCTTCGATCGCCGTAATCACGAACACCCCGTCGCCGCGATCCTCGAAGCTGAAATGCACTGCCTGCCCTGGCAGCAGTTCGTTTGCGATTTCGGCATCGGCGAGCTCAAATTCCATCGTCATCGCCGGCCACTTAAGCGCGGGAATGGGGTCATGGCTCACAGAGATCGCGTTGGTCGCAGCGTCGATCGATTCGATGGCACCCATCGTTTGATAGGTCTTGACGATTTCAGCCGACACGGGCTCCGAGAAGGTGGACAGCGCTGCCTTGAGGTTGCTTTCCGCGTCGATCAGGAAATTCGCGGCCACCACCACTTCGGCGCCGTCTTCGAGACCTTCCAGAATTTCCAGCTCGTCGCGGCCCCGCAACCCGACCCGGACCGGTTGCGGCTTGAACTTCCCTTCGCCCGCAACGCGAAGCACGATCTGCCGGTCGCCCGAGTCGATAACCGCCGAAGTCGGTACCGTGAGTCGCGGCACGCTGCCCGCGGTTGCCAGCTCGACGTGGGCAAACATGCCGGGGCGCAGCAGGCCGTCCGGGTTGGGAAGCTCGAGGCGCACCGGGGTTGTGCGGGTCGCGGTATTCAAAGTCGGGTAGAGATAGCTGACTTTCGCGTCGAACTGTCGGTCGGGAAACGCCTCGATAATGATTTTGGCGCTTTGGCCGGCTTTCACCCGACCGAGGTCCCGCTCGTAGACGTCCGCAATGATCCAAACCGACGACAGATCAGCGATCCGGTATAGCGCCGTGCCCGCCGAAAAACGCATGCCCTCGACAGCTTGCTTCTCGAGCACGATACCGCTGGCGGGCGATGTAAAGGTCACCCGGTTGGCGGCCTTGCCTTGCGGCACGGCAACCTGCAAGTTGGCAAGCCGCTCGCGTGCTGCTGCAGCCATTCGCCGGGCGGCGTCGCGCGCCGCTGGATCAGCACCGGGTGCATCGAGCTTCAAGTCCTGCGCGATCGCCAATTCCTTTTGCGCCGAAACCAGTTCCGGGCTATAGACGGAAAACAGCGCTTGGCCACGCTTTACCGGATCGCCGCTGGCACTTACGTAGAGGCGTTCGATCCAGCCGTCGAAGCGGGGTGCGACATCGTGGACCGCGCGTTCATTCACTTCCACGCGGCCGACCGCTCTTATCGCGGCATCGAGCACCCGCATTTGGGCGGTTGCCGTCTTGACCCCGAGCGTCTGCAGGCGTGCCGGGCTGACGTTAACCGCGCCCTCGCCATCCGGTTCGTCGCCCTCGTAGACGGGAATGTAGTCCATCCCCATGGAATCTTTCTTGGGCGTCGGCGACGTGTCAGCCAGTCCCATCGGGTTGCGGTAATACAACAACTTTCGTGCGCTGCTGCCGGCCGCTGAACTCGCGGTCGGGCTGTCGCTGTCGGCAAGCGCCGTAGCGACCGGCAGGTGACGGGTGCCGATCCAGTATCCGCCCGCCAGCGCAGCAATCACAGCGGCCGAAATCACGCTCAGAGAAATGATTCGATTCACAGTGACGCTCCCACGAGGCGTTCAAGTTCGGTTTGCTGCACGCGTATTTCGACTTCGGCATCCAGTAATGCGAGGCGGGTGCGCAGAATCTGCCGTTCGGCCTCGATCAGTGTGTTGAAGTTGACTTGCCCGGTCTCGTAACCCGCCTGTGCGGCCTCCAGGTTCGCCCGCGACTGCGGCAACAGCGTGTGGCGCAGCAGACGCGCCTTTTCGCCATTTGCCGCGAAAGCCGCTTGCGCTTCCCCCAAACTGCCGTTCAGGCGGGCCTCGGCGGCCTCCACCCGGCTCGTTGCGGCCTCCATGCGGCGCTCGGCCTCTCGCTCCTGGGCGCGGCGTGAAGCCTGCTGTAGCGGGATATTGATCTCGAGCATCACATTCCAGCTATCGCTTCCATTCGATGGCCGGTTGTTGGTCAGGCCGACGGCGAAATCCGGGTAGCGATTGAGATAGACGAGGTCTCGGCTCTTTGCTGCCGCGTCGATCCCCAGCCGCTCGCGCGCAAGCTCCGGTGCGCGGGATTTCGCTTTCTCGAACACGTCACTGAGCGAAATCACGCCGGCGACGGTAGGCAGCGCCACGGGCTGGGCAAGTGGTGCGTCCGCCGCGCGCGGCAACTGGGCGTTGAGTTTCGCGACCGCATCGCGCACGCGCCGCTGCGCTTCGACCAGGTCAACTTTCAGTGACGTGACCTCGCTGTGTGCTTGCACCACATCCTGCTGCGGGACCAGGCCGACACCGTAACGCGTCTCCACCAAGCGCCCGAGGGCATCCACCAAGGTGAGCGTCTCGGTCAGGATGGCGGTTTGGCCGTGGGCCTGGTAGTAGCGGGCAAAGGCCGTCTTGATACGCGCCTCCACTTCAAGCGTGGCGACATCGGCAATGCGCATGCTTTGTCCTGCCAGCGTCTCGGCCACTTCGCCGCGCAGCGCGCGCTTACCCCAGAACGGCAGCGGCTGGGTCACCCGATAGCTGGTTTGCCCAACTTCGCCCGGCAACAGCGAGGCGCCACCACCCGACATGGTGTTGGTGACATCCATCAACTCCAGTTGAAATCGCGGGTCCGGCAGCGCCGCTTCAGATTCGATGCGCTCCCGCGCCGCCGCGGCATCGAGCCGGAAGGCCGCGAGATCAGGATTGTGTTCTCTGGCATAGCCCAGCAGCCCGCTGAGCGTCGCGCCCAGCGGCACTTCTTCCGCTTGGGTTGGCGCGGTGGTTAGCAGCAGCAGGCTGGCCGCGCTGATGGACAAGGCAAGGGAAAGGGGTCGATTCATCTGCGCGGAATCTCAAGATCGCGAATAAAAAAATCGCCGCGCCGCCAAGTCGGCGCGGCGCGGCGGGTGCGAATGCAAACTCAGCGGGCGATCTCGATTCGGGTCACGGTCAAGGCGTTGTCGACGTTCTCGGCGAGAAAGCGCACGGCGTCACCAGGCTTCACCTGGCCGAGCATATCGGCCGTCGCCGTCTTGAAGGCCATAGTCATGGCCGGCATGTCGAGATTCTTCAGCGGGCCGTGCTTGATGGTGATCTTGCCGCCGGCTTTGTCGACCTTCGTCACTGTGCCTTCGGAGAGCGGTGCGGCCATTTCTGCATGGGTCCCGCCCATCTGCTCCATGTTGTGGTCGCTCGATGCGAGGGCGGGCGCGGCGAGGCCAAAGGCCGCAATCAGTGCAACAAGGGGAGACAGGGCTTTCATTGTGATTCCTTGGTGTGATTTGGAATGTAGCGACTGTACATCGCGTATGCCGACTTTTCGCTGACCGGAAGATTACAAATTCGTTATTTATGTGGCGCCAAAGGGGGCGCGCGCACGCCTATCCGGATGACGCATTTGTAACGCCGGGGTCATGCTGCTGTTGTGCTCCGAGGCAAACAATGTGTGCGAGGCGGCCGGGCGCTCACCGCAACCGGCAACGGCCACACTGGAAAGGCATGGCGGTGCCGGGCTTCAGCCTCAAGGCCATTGCCCGGTGGGCCAAGACCTGTCTGGCACCGGGAAGTACCGTGTTCTCGGACGGGCTGGCGTGCTCTCGTGGCGTGACCGACGTCACAATCGCGGGCACTGCATTTGTCACGTCAAGACTTCAATCCAAACGGTAGCCACGCGCGGTCGGGCCCAATGCATGGGGCCCGTCAGGTGGCACGCCGACCTCCTGGTGCCAGGCCCGGCGGCATGGGGCAATCCAGAACACTGGCGAATGCACGCAACAACTCCACCTCTGCCGGGGTGGCTCTCTGATCGTGCCAAATGCTGACGACACAGGCTGTCAACAAGCGCGATTTGGCCGCGGGCGCCAATCGATCCAGCTTGCCAAGGACCTGGTCCAGATCCGCAATCCTGATCTGGTCCTTGGCCAACAACGTCAGTCCAATTGAAGCCAACGTGCGGGCGGAAGCATCAAATGCGCGCTGGGCACCGTTCTGATCCGTCGCGCCAGCGTGCGCCATCACCGACAACACAAACCCAAGTTCCCGCGCGAGTTGTCCGGGATCCTGATACCGCGCCGCAGCCGGCGATCGCTTGTGAAAGTGCCCGTCCAGATGCCTGGACAAAATCTTCTGCAATGACCACTCGAATAGGTCAACCTTGGCGTCGATGTTGATCAGCGCCGCCAGATTCTCCAGGAACGGCGGGTATTGGTTGTGTGACAACTGCTTGAGCGCAGGAATCGCGATGTCGATGATCGGAAGCCGAAAACTCAAATCCAGCGCATCGATCTGTGGCATCAAACTGATCGTCAGCGCATATACGTCCTTGTCTGCGCGGTCTTGCAACAGCGCGAGTTGTTGTTCGCGCAGGCCTGCCCCTTTGTCGAGCAGCAGACAATACATCACGGCCCGGGCGCCATAGGGTTCACGCGCTGCGTCGCGAATTGCCGCGGGCATTTCAGACAGCATCGACCGGGCGAGCAGAACCGATTCCTGGGTCGGTTGACCGATTTGATCCATCACTGCGACTGCGTCGGCCGCCGCCGCCCCCGCCGCGACAGTCGCCATGGTTCGGACCATGTCGGGGCGTCGCATGGCCGATGTGCCGTCGATTGGCGGTTGACTTTCAACCGATGGTGGCGGTTCAGAGACATCGAACTTGCCATCCCACTGGGGATCGATCCGCAAGATGCGACTGGCAAGCGGTGGATGGGTGGACGACAGCCACTGCGTGAAGCCTGTGACGCCTTGGGCGAAAAACGCATGGCTGACTTCAGGTGCGCCCGGGTTGCGCACGATGGAGCCAGCCTCCAGCCCGCCAATCCTCTTCAATGCACCTGCGATTCCATCCGGGTTGCGGGTGAACTGGACCGCCGATGCGTCAGCCAGGTATTCCCTCTGCCGGCTGACTGCGGCCTTGATCAGACCGCCGAAAAATGTCCCGGCAAAACCGATCACCATCAGCCCGACCGCCAGCGCCAATATCGCGGCACCACTGTTGTCGTTGCTGCGTCGACGCCCCGAGAACGATGCCGAATACATCAGGTAGTAGCCCAGAATGCCCAGAATCAGGATGCCGTTCAAAGCACCCATCAGACGGATGTTGAGCCGCATGTCACCATTGAATATGTGGCTGAACTCATGGGCGATGACGCCCTGGAGTTGATCGCGGCTAAGCTGCTCAATCGCCCCCTGGGTAATTCCGAGTACAGCGTCCCGCGGCGAGAATCCCGCCGCGAAGGCATTGATTCCAGGCTCATTGGCCAGCAAATAGACCGGAGGCGCCGGGGTTCCCGACGCGATGGCCATTTCATCCACGACATTAAGCAGCTTGCGTTGGTTTGGTTCCTCGGTATTGCGGGGAATCAACTGCCCACCCAGCGACTCTGCAACAACCTTGCCCCCCGCGGACAAGGCCATCATCTTGTACAGACTGCCGACCAGCACCACCACACTGACGCCTGCGCCCACGGTGGCGACCATCTTCCAGTCCATCTGCGCGACAAAGGACTGACCGTCCTGCAATTGCTGGCTGTTGACGACACCGAACACCACCAGGACCAGCACATTGGCCATGACAATCAATGCGATCACCGCGACACAGAACAAGACGATCAGCAGCGCGGTGTGCTTGTGCGCGCGTTCCTGAGATTCGAAAAAATTCATCGACTGCCCACCAGGCTATGCGTTTCGGTCAAAACGACACCTTCGGCGCCACCTGAATCGCGACGCTATCTGCGAACTCCAGCAACGCCGCGTCCTGTGCGTGGCCAAACATGGGCGCGAAAACTACCGGTGGGAAAGACTGCTTGTAGGTGTTGTAGGCCATCACCTGGTCATTGAATGCCTGGCGCGAAAACGATACTTTGTTCTCCGTCGACGTGAGTTCCTCGCTCAGTTGCATCATGTTCTGGTTCGCCTTGAGGTCCGGATAAGCCTCCATCACCATCTTCATGTTCATCAGGGCGCCAGACAGCCTACCTTCGGCGCCGACCAGCCCTTTCATGGCGGCAGCATCACCGGGCGCCGCCGCAGCGCTGGACAACATGCCTGACGCCTCGTTGCGCGCATTGACAACCGACTCCAGGGTTTCACGTTCATGTTTGATGTATCCCTTGGCGGTATCGACCAGATTGGGGATCAGGTCATACCGACGCTTGAGCTGCACTTCAATCTGGGCAAAGGCGTTCTTGTACCGGTTCCTGAGCATGACCAGCTTGTTGAAAATCGCGATCAGCAGAAAGGCCGCCAGCGCGATGACGACCAGAATGACTATCAGTGTGGTGCTCATGGATTGCCTTTTGATTTGGTTGCTTGGAATTTTGAGAAAACGTCACTACGGGCAGATATTATCGAGGCTGAGGTCTGACGCAATTTGAACTCGGTCGAGCACGTTTAGTTTCACGATCTGCGGGCCTGTCCGCGCGCCATTGCAGTTTGTGGATCTCCGGCATGTCCCACCCACGCTGGTTGATGCAGTTCCGGGGCTCGACCAGTTGCTGGCTGAGAGGGCGCTTCAGGGCGGCGCCCCGATCACTGACATTCCCCCGAGAGTGGGGACAATCCAAAACTGGAGGCGAGGTAGCTTCTCAGACACCGCAAACCGGCGGAAGGACTGCACCTGTTCTTGGCTGTGAACATCTGATCAATCCGCCGCCGGTGCAACCCAGCGCGACAGATACCGCCGTTCGAACGCAAAAACTGCTGCGATGCCAATCAGGGCATAAACGACAATCGTTGGATCACTTTCCAGCTTCATCGCCGTGAAGGCCACCAGCACCACGGCATCGAACGCAATCGCCATCACCAGCACCGCAGCTGACGCGCCGATCTCCTTGCGGCGGTAGCGGAACACGCCCCAATGCACGACCATGTCCATGATCAGGTAGAAGAAGGCGCCGAGTGAGGCAATCCGGCCGAGGTCGAAAAAGACTGCGAGCGCCGAGGCCAAGGCTGTCGTGTAGACGAGTGTATGGCGCTGGATCGGCCCGGACATGCCGAAATGGCTGTGCGGGATCATCTTCATGTCCGTCAGCATCGCCAGCATTCGCGAAACCGCAAAGACGCTGGCCAGTACGCCAGAGGCTGTGGCGACGGCAGCCAAAATGACGGTCAGGTAGAAACCGATCTTGCCGAGTGCAGGTTCTGCCGCTGCCGCCAGCGAATAGTCACGCGCCGCGACGATCTGGTCAATAGTTAGGCTGGCGCCCACGCCGAAAGCCACGAGCAGGTAGACCACGACACACAGAGCGATCGAGATCATGATCGCCCTCCCCACGTTGCGATGGGGGTCGGTCACTTCGGCCCCGCTGTTGGTGATCGTGGTGAATCCCTTGAACGCCAGGATCGCCAATGCCACTGATGCAACGAACCCGGTTGCGCTGTAGGTCTGATCGACCTGCGATGCAGCCGCGAATCGAAAGCCACTCGACCAGAGCGCCGCGATGCCGAATAGCGCAATGCCGGCGATCTTCAGCGTCGCCATGACTAACGAGAAGAGACCGACCGAGCGACTTCCAGCGATGTTGACGAGAAAGGCGAAGGCGATCACGGCGACGGCAAGGGCGGGTACCAACGGCCCATCTGCGATGTCAAACGGTCGCAGAACGTAGGTGGCGAACGTCCGCGCCACGAGGCTTTCGGCAATCACCATGCTGAGTGCCATTAACAGCGCCGCACCTGCGGCGATGGCGCCAGGACCGTAACACTTCTGCAGAATCATCGCGATACCGCCCGCCGACGGCCAGGCGTTCGACATATGGATATAGCTGTAGGCGCTGAGTCCGGTGATAGCAGCCCCAACCACAAAAGCCAACGGAAACAAAGGACCTGCCAATTGCGCGATCTGACCGGTGAGCGCGAAGATGCCGGCACCGATCATCACGCCGGTTCCCATTGCGAC
>CBDTZF010000026.1:0-14092 GCA_965364825.1 uncultured Rhodocyclaceae bacterium
CATCGCGTCGCTTCAGACCGGTCGCCGCGAATCCGCGACAGAACGCATCAGGGTATGATTACACCTCCCGAATCCGAGGCGCGGCTCGCGCTGCGCACCACGCTATGGCCGGTCTCGACAACTCAACGCCCCTACCCACCGATATCGTGGTGCATACCGAATCGCGCGTGCTTGAAGTCGCCTTCAACGACGGTAACAAATACCGCTTACCCTTCGAATTCCTGCGCGTCCATTCGCCATCCGCGGAGGTGCGCGGACATGGCCCCGGCCAGGAAGTGCTGCAAACCGGCAAGCGCGCGGTACGTTTAACGAGTGCCGAACCCGTGGGCAACTACGCGCTCAAGCTGGTTTTTTCCGACGGTCACGACAGCGGCCTGTATTCATGGGACTATCTCGTGGAACTCGGGCAGCAGCAGGACGCGCTGTGGCAAACCTACCTCGAACGCCTCGAAGCGGCCGGCGCCAGCCGCGACGTCGACACGACGCCAGGAAAAGCTGCAGCAAGTTGCGGCAGCAAGCACTCACACGGATGAACGCCAAGACGACTCATTTCGGCTATCAGTCGGTGGCCGAATCGGAAAAAGCCGAACGCGTTGCGGGCGTGTTCTCTTCGGTTGCCAGTCGCTACGACATCATGAACGACCTCATGTCGTTCGGCATGCACCGGCTGTGGAAGGCGTTCACGATCCAAATTGCCGGCGTGCGGGCGGGAGACAAGGTACTCGATGTCGCCGGCGGCACGGCAGATCTGTCGCTGGCCTTTGCGCGGCGCGTCGGCCCGGACGGACAGGTCTGGCTGACCGACATCAACGGCGCCATGCTCTCGCACGGACGCGATCGCGTCATCGACCATGGCCTGACGCTGCCGGTGGCGCAATGCGACGCCGAAAAGCTCCCCTTTCCCGACGATCACTTCGATTGCGTCACCGTCGCCTTCGGCCTGCGCAACATGACCCATAAGGAGGTGGCGCTGGCGGAGATGCGGCGCGTCCTCAAGCCCGGCGGGCGTCTGCTGGTGCTTGAATTCTCGCATGTGCCCAAACCGATCGCTCCGTTGTACGATCTTTACTCGTTCAAGGTGTTGCCCTGGCTCGGCAAGAAGGTGGCCGGCGATGCGGACAGCTATCGCTACCTTGCCGAATCGATCCGGGTACACCCCGATCAGGCGTCACTCAAGGCGATGATGGAACAAGCCGGCCTCGCCAAGGTCGACTACTTCAATCTGAGCGGCGGCGTTGTCGCACTTCATCGCGGCTACAAGCTTTGATCACCAGAGCATCACCCCACCCTGCCGCGGCCGCGGCCGCGAAATGACAACGATAGCGCGACAGGTTCGCCGCGCGATTAACAAAGCAATGCCCATCTGGAGTTTGATATGACACGCTTTCTGGTTGCACTGTTTGCCACCTTTCTGACCTTCGGCTTCATTGCTGAAGAGGCAGAAGCTCGCCGCCTCGGCGGTAGCCGCTCCTTCGGCATGCAACGCAGCGCGCCCAAGGCTGCGCCCGCCACACCGCAACGCGGCGCCGCCAATGCCGCGCAGCCGCGCCGAAACAGTTGGCTGGGACCGATTGCCGGCCTCGCCGCAGGCCTCGGACTGGCGGCACTGTTTTCTCATTTGGGATTGGGTGAGGGGATGGCAACCTTCGTGATGCTGGCGCTACTCGCCTTTGCCGCCATCGCATTGTTCCGCCGCTTTGTCCGACCACGCACGGATACGCAGGCGGGCATGCAATATGCAGGCCACGCACAACGCGCGCCCCAGGCACCGCTGTCACCGGGAGTTGCCCCTGTTTCAGGCGGGGGTTCGAGTGCGGCAGCGGCGCATGCCGATTTCGATGAAGTGGGCTTTCTTCGTCAAGCGAAACTCAACTTTGTACGCCTGCAAGCCGCCTACGACATCGGAAACATGGATGACATCCGGGCTTTCACGTCGCCTGAAGTCTTCGCCGAGGTGAAGATGCAGTATGACGAGCGCGCCGGCGCAGAGCAGAAGACGGATGTAGTTGAACTCGAAGGCGATCTTCTCGAAGTTGCGGAAGAGGGCGACCGCTATATTGTGAGCGTGCGCTTTCATGGCATGATTCGTGAAGAAGCAAATACTCCACCCTCTGCGTTCGAGGAAATCTGGCATATGACCAAACCCGTGCGTGGCGAGGGCGGCTGGCTGGTCTCAGGCATTCAGCAGGCCCATTAACCGTACAGGTCCTCGTGCTCAACAGCGTCGCACTCACCGGGATCAATCACCTGCTCGCTCAGCACGCGTGGGCTCGCAGTCGCCTTGGCGCGCATGCCGAGTCAGTCGTGGCGATTCAGGTGGCGGGTGTGACGCTGCGGTTCGCCATTAGCAACGATGGTTATCTTTCCGATGCCTCGCGTGATGTGAGCGCGGACGCGACGATCGAGGTTCCCGGGGATAGCATTGGCGCGCTGAACGAAGGCATCGACGGCGTGATGCGGCGAGTCAAGATACAGGGCAACGTCGACATCGCCGACACCCTGGGTTTTGTCTTCCGGCATCTTAAATGGGATCGTGAAGCGGACTTGGCGCGCGCATTTGGGCCCATTGTCGGACGCCGGCTTGATCTCGCAATCGCGCAAGGCACCCAGGCCGTCCCCGAAATGGGAACGCGACTGGCGCAAAACGCGAGCGAATACCTGGTGCACGAGAGCCGCATTCTCGTCGCACATGACGAGATGCAGGCGGCTCAAGAAACGCTGCGTCATCTGCGCGATGACATGGCCCGACTGGACAAACGGATCGCCCGCTTGCGTCCGCAGGGGACATGAACGCCGCCTGGTTACGCGCAATAAAAAAGCAGCCTCGCGGCTGCTTTTTTATTGCGCGTAACACACATTCTAGTGCCGCGGGTTGCGCAACTTCTTGATCGCTGCTAGCTGTGCAATCGCTTCGGCAAGTTCGGCAGTAGCGGACGCGTAGTCAATCTCCGCACTCTGGTTCTGCAAGGCCTCTTCAGCGCGCTTCTTCGCCTCGAGCGCCTTCGCTTCGTCCAGATCCTTACCGCGAATTGCAGTATCAGCCAATACGGTCACGAGACCCGGCTGCACTTCGAGCAAGCCGCCTGCCACGAAAACGAGTTCTTCTTCCGACTGATTCGGCACCTTGACACGCACCGCCCCAGGTTTGATACGTGTCATGAGCGGCATATGGCCGGGCAAAATACCCAGTTCGCCCGACTCCCCCGGAAGTGCCACGAATTCGGCCAATCCCGAGAAAATCTCTTCTTCCGCACTCACGATGTCGACATGTACTGTCATCGCCATTCTTTCAACCTCCGTGTTTACCCCGCGCGCTGACGCGGGGCCACGTGCAGATTACTGGAGCGTCTTGGCTTTTTCGAAAGCTTCTTCGATGCCGCCGACCATATAGAACGCTTGCTCAGGCAGCGCATCGCACTCGCCTTCGACGATCATCTTGAATCCCTTGATCGTGTCCTTGAGCGTGACGTACTTGCCCGGCGAGCCGGTGAAGACTTCAGCCACATGGAAGGGCTGCGAGAGGAAACGCTGAATCTTGCGCGCACGGGAAACCGCCAACTTGTCTTCGGGCGACAGTTCGTCCATACCCAGAATTGCGATGATGTCGCGCAGTTCCTTGTATTTCTGCAGCGTCTGCTGGACGCCACGCGCGACATTGTAGTGCTCTTCACCGATCACCAGCGGATCGAGCTGGCGCGAGGTCGAATCGAGCGGATCGACCGCCGGGTAGATACCCAGCGAGGCGATATCACGCGACAGCACAACAGTCGAGTCGAGATGCAGGAAGGTGGTCGCCGGCGACGGATCAGTCAAGTCATCAGCGGGCACGTAGACGGCCTGAATCGAAGTGATCGAACCGACTTTGGTCGAGGTAATGCGCTCCTGCAGACGTCCCATTTCTTCGGCCAGCGTCGGCTGATAGCCCACCGCCGACGGCATCCGGCCGAGCAGCGCCGACACTTCCGTGCCGGCCAGCGTGTAGCGGTAGATGTTATCGACGAAGAACAGAATGTCACGGCCGTCGTCGCGGAAGCGCTCGGCCATGGTCAAGCCGGTCAGCGCGACCCGCAGGCGGTTGCCCGGCGGCTCGTTCATCTGACCGAACACCATCGCCACCTTGTCGAGCACGTTGGAGTCTTTCATCTCGTGGTAAAAGTCGTTGCCCTCGCGGGTGCGCTCGCCCACGCCGGCAAACACCGACAGGCCGGCGTGCTGCTTGGCGATGTTGTTGATCAGCTCCATCATATTCACCGTCTTGCCGACCCCCGCGCCGCCGAACAGCCCGACCTTGCCGCCTTTGGCAAACGGGCAGATCAGATCGATCACCTTGATGCCGGTTTCAAGCAACTCCACCGACGGTGACAATTCGTCGAATTTGGGCGCCGGCTGGTGAATCGACCGCAGTTCGTCCGACTCGATCGGCCCGGCTTCGTCGATCGGACGACCCAGCACGTCCATGATGCGGCCCAGCGTGCCTTCGCCAACCGGCACCGAAATCGGTTTGCCGGTGCCGGACACCTTCATGCCACGGCGCAGACCGTCGGACGAGCCCATTGCAATGGTGCGCACCACGCCGTCACCGAGCTGCTGCTGAACTTCAAAGGTCAGCCCGGCTTCGGCGAAGGAGTTGTCGACCTCGTCAAGCTTGAGTGCCTCATAAATTCTTGGCATCGAATCGCGCGGGAACTGGATGTCCACCACGGCGCCGATACTTTGTACGATCGTACCGTTACTCATCGTCATGTCCTTTAAGCTATATCCATTACACCGCGGCGGCGCCGCCCACAATCTCGGCCAGCTCCTTGGTAATCGCAGCCTGTCGCGTCTTGTTGTAGATCAGCTGGAGTTCGCCAATCACGTCCTTCGCATTGTCCGAGGCCGACTTCATGGCAACCATGCGAGCGCTCTGCTCGGACGCCATGTTTTCGGCCACGGCCTGATAGATCAGCGCCTCCACGTAGCGCTTCAGCAACTCGTCGATCACGACCTGCGGCTCGGGCTCGTAGAGATAATCCCATGCGCCTTCCGGCGCACCCAGTCGATCACCCGTGAGCGGTAGCAACTGCCCGACCTCGGGTTCCTGTTTCATCGTGTTGACGAACCCGGTGTAGGCCAGGTAAACCGCGTCAAGTTCGCCGCTCTCAAACGCATCCATCATCAGCTTGACGGGTCCGATCAGGGTTTCGAGGCGAGGCGTATCGCCGAGCCCGATGGCGTGCGACATGACATTGACGCCGATGCGCTGCATGAAGCTGTAACCCTTCGTCCCGATGCAGGTCGCGCGAATCTCGCTCACGCCATTGCTTTCCCAGTCCTTCATTGCATTGACGGCGAGGCGCATCACATTGGTGTTGAGTCCACCGCATAGGCCCTTGTCCGTCGTCACGAGAATCAGCCCAACGCGTTTGAGGTCGCGCTTGCTAGCCAGAAAAGGATGCTGATACTCGGTGATATTCGCTTGCGACAGGTTGGCGGCGAGGCGCCGAACCTTTTCTGCGTAGGGACGGGCAGCACGCATGCGCTCCTGCGCTTTGCGCATTTTCGATGCGGCCACCATCTCCATGGCCTTGGTGATCTTGCGCGTGTTCTGGACGCTCTTGATCTTGGTACGGATTTCCTTGTCGTTTGCCATAGTCCGCCTCCCTACGCCGTATCAGGCCCAGCTTTTCTTGAATTCTTCGATCGCCGCCACAAGCGTTTTTTCGTCGTCACCATCGAGATTCTTGGTACTTTCGATACGCTCCATCAGGTCGGCGTACTTGGTCTTCATGAACTGATGCAATGCCGCTTCGCAGGCGAGCACGCGATTGACTTCGACGTCATCGAAGTAGCCGTTGTTGGAAGTGAAAAGTGTGATCGCCATATCGGCCACCGACATGGGCGAATACTGCGGCTGTTTCATCAATTCCGTCACCAGACGACCGCGTTCGAGCTGCTTGCGCGTCGCCTCGTCCAGATCGGAAGCGAACTGAGCGAACGCCGCCAGCTCGCGATACTGGGCCAGTGCCAGCCGGACGCCGCCGCCAAGTTTCTTGATGACCTTGGTCTGGGCTGCGCCACCGACCCGAGACACCGAAATACCGGCGTTGATCGCAGGGCGGATACCGGCGTTGAACAGATCGCTTTCGAGGAAGATCTGGCCGTCAGTAATCGAAATCACGTTGGTCGGCACGAAGGCGGACACGTCGCCAGCTTGCGTTTCAATGATCGGCAGTGCGGTCAGCGAACCGGTTTGGCCCTTGACTTCACCGTTGGTCACCTTCTCGACATAGTTGGCATTGACACGTGCGGCACGTTCGAGGAGGCGCGAGTGCAGATAGAACACGTCGCCAGGGTAGGCTTCGCGGCCGGGCGGACGGCGCAACAGCAGGGAAACCTGACGATAAGCCCAAGCCTGCTTCGTCAAATCGTCATAGACGATCAGCGCATCCTGACCACGATCACGGAAGTACTCACCCATGGTGCAGCCGGAGTAAGCCGAAAGGTACTGCATGGCGGCCGATTCCGACGCCGTCGCCGCCACCACGATGGTGAATTCCATCGCACCATGCTCTTCGAGTTTGCGCACCACATTGGACACAGTGGACGCTTTCTGACCAATCGCCACATAGACGCAGAACATGTTCTGGCCTTTCTGGTTGATGATCGTATCCACCGCGACAGCGGTTTTACCGGTCTGGCGGTCACCAATGATCAGCTCGCGCTGACCACGGCCAATCGGCACCATCGCATCGACCGATTTCAGGCCGGTCTGCACCGGCTGCGACACGGACTGGCGATCGATCACGCCGGGCGCGACCTTTTCGATCTTGTCCGTCAGTTTGGCGTTGATCGGGCCTTTTCCATCGATCGGATGACCGAGGCCATTGACCACGCGACCAATCAGCTCCGGTCCGACGGGCACTTCGAGGATTCGCCCGGTCGCCTTGACGGTATCGCCTTCGGTGATGTGCTCGTACTCGCCCAGCACCACCGCGCCGACCGAGTCGCGCTCGAGGTTGAGTGCGAGGCCGAAAGTGTTGCCGGGAAACTCCAGCATTTCGCCCTGCATCACGTCAGCCAGACCATGAACGCGGCAAATACCATCGGAGACGGAAACCACGGTCCCTTCGTTACGCGAGGTCGCGGCTAGCTCGAGGTCCTGAATTCGGCTCTTGATCAGGTCACTGATTTCAGAGGGGTTAAGTTGCATTCGAATGCTCCTAAATCTTTAGCGCTGTGGCCATGTTTGCGAGCTTGCCGCGGACCGAGGCGTCGATAACGTCATCACCCACCGTGATCGTGACCCCGCCAATTAGTTCGGGGTCCACCGTCACGGACACGTTCAGCTTGCCCTTGAAGCGGGTCTTGAGCGTCTGTGTCAATTTCTTGAGCGCGGCGTCTTCAAGCGGGAAAGCAGAAACGACCTGCACATCCTGCACACCTTCATGTTTGTTCTTGAGTTCAACGAACAGGTCACGGATCTCCGGAAGCACTTGCAGACGATCGTTGGCGACGAGGACGCGGACGAAATTGCCTTGCTCCTCATCGAGCGTGTCACCAACGATCCCGCTGAACAGATCACCGAGTTTGTCGGCGTTCAGTTTGGGGTCGCGGATGCAGGCCTTCATCTGCGGATCGGCGGCGACTGCCGCCATACGTTCCAGCGCTTCCGACCAGGGCCCCAGCGCATCGGCCCCTTGCGCCTGCTTGAACGCGGCTTCGGCATAAGGGCGTGCGATGGTGACGTTTTCGGCCATGACTTATTTAAGTTCCTGTTTCAGGTTGGCCAGCAGATCGGCATGTGCCTTGGCATCGACTTCCTTGCGCAGGATCTTTTCTGCGCCGGCCACGGCGAGACTCGCGAGCTGATCGCGCAGGGATTCCTTGACACGTTGGGCAGCAGCGCCAGCTTCGCCTTCTGCGGCCTCTCGCGCCTGGGCGATGATGCGGTTGGCGTCAGCGCGGGCTTCGTCGACGATCTGCGATGCCTGCTTTTCAGCGGAAGTGCGGGCTTCGGCCGACGATTCGCGGGACTTGCGCATTTCCTCGACAGCCCTTTTCTCGGCATGAGCCAGATCGGCTTTGGCTTTATCCGCTGCCTCCAGCCCCTCCGCGACCTTCTTCGCGCGCTCGTCCAGTGCCTTCACAATCGGCGGCCACACGAACTGCATCGTGAACCAGACCAGAATGAAGAACACAACGAGCTGAGCTACCAAGGTAACGTTCAGATTCACGTTGTAGTGTCCTTATGATTCGTTATCGGGAAAGCGACCCGAGGCTCAGAGCAGGAACGGATTGGCAAACGCGAACATCATGGCGATACCGACGCCGATCAGGAACGCGGCGTCAATCAGGCCGGCAAGCAGAAACATCTTGGTCTGCAGAGCGTTCATCAATTCAGGCTGGCGGGCGGAGGCCTCGAGATATTTGCTGCCCATGATGCCGATACCGATACATGCGCCGACAGCACCCAGACCGATGATCAGGCCAGAAGCCAACGCAACAAAACCCAAAACGTTTTCCATGACAACTCCTTGAGATAAAAGGTGGTTTGCTTTGAAACCGGGTTAAACAGAATTAATGACTTTCATGGGCCTGACCGACATAAACCAGCGCCAGCATCATGAAGATGAAGGCCTGCAGGGTAATGATCAGGACGTGGAAAATTGCCCACACGGTACCCGCAACAACATGGCCAAAGAAGCCGGCGATGGTCGCTGTCCCGCCCATCACCGCGATCAGCATGAACACCAGTTCGCCCGCATACATGTTGCCGAACAGCCGCATGCCATGCGAGACGGTTTTGGCGAGGAACTCGATCAACTGCATGAGTACGTTCACCGGGTAGAGCAGCGGATGATTGCCGAACGGCGCGGTAATCAACTCATGCGCCCAGCCTTTCGCGCCCTTGATCTTGACGTTGTAGTAGACGCAAACCAAGAGCACGCCGATGGAAAGCCCCATCGCCGCATTCAGGTCCGCAGTCGGAACCGCGCGCATGTACTTGATGCCAAAAATCTCGCCGATACGCGGCAACAGATCGACCGGCAACAGGTCCATCGCGTTCATGAGGAAAATCCACAGGAACACGGTAAGCCCAAGCGGCGCGACAAATTTGCGCGACTCGGCGCTGTGCACGATGCCTTTGGTCTCGTCTGCGACCCATTCGACTAGAATCTCGACCGCCGCCTGGAAGCGACCCGGCACGCCGGGGGTGGCGCGGGTGGCGGCACGCCACAGAAAGTAAACGGTAATGACGCCGATGAGGACTGAGTAGAACAGCGTGTCGATATTGAGAATCGACCAGTCGATGACGTTTGCTTGCGGATGGCCCGTGGTATTGAGCTGGGCCAAGTGGTGGACGATGTACTCGGATGCGGTGGGAGCGTGTCCTGTGGCCATGGTTATTTTTTCACCCAAAATGCAAACAAATTCGCTTTGAGCGCCAGCACCATTCCGATCAACAATGCGCCCCAGTGGAGCCCTTCGACCGTCACGGCAGCCAACGCCAGTAATCCCACAATCGCGGCGACTTTGATGAACTCGCCAACGAAAAATGCGGTCGGGTAAGCGGATGGATGACGGCGACCGGACACGGTCAGCTTCAAGGCAAACATGGCGTTAGGCAATGCGCAAGCCAGTCCACCGATTGCGGCGGAAATGGCGCCATTTATGCCGAACAGTGCTGCCGACAACATGGCGGCAACAAGCGTTGCGGCCAGCTGAAAACCGACAGCCCTGAACATCCCTCCCCTCACGCGCTTCGGCCCGTTCCCTCGCGGGCCGCCCGCTCCAAATCTCGGCAAATATTAGGGGCTAAACTGGTCAAAGTCAAACCGTTTTGCGTCCCAACAAGCCCGCCGCGCGAGCAACCACCGAGCACGCCCACGCTTGCTGGTGTCATTTGAGCCTGGCAAGCAAGGTGTCGAGCTGATCGAGGCTGGCGAAGCCGACCGACAGATGGCCGGCGCCGTGACGATTGGCCTGGATCTTGACGGTGGCACCGAGCGAATCGGAAAGCGCTTCTTCGAGCCGCTGCAGATCGCGATCGGGCGCGGGTTTGACGCGCAGGCTGCGCGGCTTGAGTTCATGATGAACGAGCCGTTCGACTTCCCGCACCGACAGCCCACGTGTCGCTGCACGATTCCCCAACTGGATCTGACCCGCCCCATCGAGCGGCAGCAAGGCACGCGCGTGACCCATGTCGATATCACCTGCCATGAGCAGTTCCTGCACGGGCGAAGCGAGCTGCAGCAGGCGCAGTAAATTCGTCGCCGCCGAACGCGACCGCCCCACCGCGTCGGCGGCTTGCTGGTGGGTCATTTCGAACTCATCGATCAAGCGCTGGAGGCCGGCCGCTTCTTCCAGCGGGTTGAGGTTTTCGCGCTGGATGTTCTCAATGAGCGACATCGCCAGCGCGGCCTCGTCGGGGATCTCCCGTACCAGACAAGGCACAGCGTCGAGGCCGGCAATCTGGCTGGCACGCCAGCGTCGTTCGCCAGCGATGATCTCGTAGCGATCGTCGCCCAGCGGGCGCACCAGAACAGGTTGCATGACGCCCTGCGCGCGAATCGAGGCCGCCAGCTCTTCGAGCGATCCTGGATCCATGCGCGTTCGCGGCTGGTACTTTCCGGGCCGCAAGGCATCGAGCGACAAACTCTGCAGCGCGCCTTTTTCTTCGTCTTCGCCGTGGTCAGCCGCCAGCAGGGCATCCAGTCCGCGGCCGAGTCCTTTGAGTTTGGGATGCGCCATTTTTCTCTCGCGTGGGTCGTTTAGGTTACAGCGTCGCCATGCGCTGGATCATTTCCTTGGCAAACGCCAGATAAGCCTTGGCGCCTTTCGATGTGGGGTCGTACAACACGCCGGGGATGCCGTGGCTGGGCGCCTCGGCAAGACGGACGTTGCGCGGCACCACGGCCTTGAATACCTTGTCGCCGAAATGGCTTTCGAGCTGGTTCGACACCTGCTGCTGCAAGGTCATGCGGGAATCGAACATCACGCGCAACAAACCGATGATCTTGAGATCGCGGTTGAGTTTGGCATGCACTTTCTTGATCGTGTTGACCAGATCGGAGAGCCCTTCGAGCGCGTAATACTCGCATTGCATCGGGATGATCACACCGTGCGCCGCGCACAGCCCGTTGAGCGTCAGTAGCGACAAAGACGGCGGGCAGTCGATGAGCACGAAATCGTAGTCGTCGGCCACAGCGGCAAGCACTTTCTTGAGCCGCTTCTCGCGCGTATCGAGTTCCACCATCTCGACTTCGGCACCGGCCAGATCGCGGTTCGCCGGCAGCACATCGTACTTGCCTGACGGGGAACGCGTGCGCACTGCGGCGAAGTCGGCCAGCCCGACCAGCAGATGATAGACCGAGCGTGTGAGCGCGCGTTTGTCGATGCCGCTGCCGCCGGTGGCATTGCCCTGCGGATCGAGGTCCACCAGCAGCACGCGCTGCTTGCGCGCGGCCAGCGCGGCGGCCAGATTGACGCAGGTGGTGGTTTTTCCGACACCGCCCTTCTGGTTGGCAATGCAGAAGATTCGCGCCATCAGTCGGTCGCGTCCCGTTCTATGATGATCAGATGGCGTTGTGCGTCCAGACCCGGCACGCTCAGCGTGACCGCTTCGCTGACGCGGAAGCCTGCCGGCAGACGGGCGATTTCTTCGTGCGGATAGACGCCTTTCATGGCGTAGAAGCGGCCGCCGGGCGCCAGCAGATGCGCGGTCAAGTGAAGGAAATCGGACAGTTCGGCAAAGGCCCGCGAAATGATGCCATCGAAGCCAGTCTCAACCCGCATGTCCTCGACGCGCACACACACGGGATCGAAGTTGGCGAGCGCCAATTCAATTTTCGCCTGCTGCTGGAAGCTGGCTTTCTTGTTCACGGTTTCGATCGACGTCACCGCCAGATCAGGCCGTGCAATCGCCAGCAGAATACCGGGCAGGCCGCCCCCGGAACCGATATCGGCAAGACGCGATACGCCGCGCAGATGCGGCAACACCGACAGCGAATCGAGCAGGTGGTGGGTCAGCATCTGCTCGGCGTCGCGAATGGCGGTGAGGTTGTACACCTTGTTCCACTTGGCGAGCAGCGCCGCATAGGCGGCCAGCGAGTCGTGGGCGGCGGGCGGCAGGTCGATATTCATTGCGGCCAGCCCGCTGGCCAGGTCGGTCGTATCAGTGAGGCTCATGCGGATTTTTGCGTCTCGTTTTGGGTGTCATCGAGCGCCGCGCTACCACGGCGACGTTTGAGATGGACCAGCAGCAGCGAAATCGCGGCCGGCGTCATGCCCGGGATACGTCCGGCCTGGCCGATCGTCTCGGGGCGATGTTCCGCCAGTTTCTGTTGTACTTCGCGCGATAGTCCGCGGACCCGGTCGTAGTCCAGATCAAGCGGCAACGGCGTCGTCTCAGCTTGCGCGGTACGCGCGACCTCTGCCTGCTGGCGATCGATATAGCCTTGGTATTGGGCACTGATCTCAAGCTGCTCGACCACCCGCGGATCGGTTTGCGGCGTCTCGGGAGCGCTCGGCAGCGCCATCAGTTCGGCATAGCGCACGCCCGGGCGGCGTAGCAATTCGAAGAAGGTGGTTTCACGTTCGAGCGCCTTCCCAACCACCGCTTCGACTGCCGCGGCAGGCATCGCTGCGGGGCGTGCCCAGGTGGCTTTCAAGCGCGCAGTTTCACGTTCGATGGCGTCACGTTTGGCGCAGAAGGCCGCCCAGCGCACGTCATCCACCAAGCCCAGTTCACGGCCTTTTTCGGTCAGGCGCAGATCGGCGTTGTCCTCGCGCAGGCTCAGCCGATACTCGGCGCGCGAGGTGAACATACGGTAGGGCTCGACCACGCCCCGCGTGATCAGATCGTCCACCAGCACGCCCAGATAGGCTTCATTCCGGCGCGGGCACCACGCCTCTCGCCCTTGCACCTGCAGCGCCGCGTTGGCACCGGCCAGCAGCCCTTGCGCCGCGGCCTCTTCATAGCCCGTGGTGCCGTTGATCTGGCCGGCGAAGAACAGCCCGCGAAAGGTCTTGGTTTCGAGGCTGCGCTTGAGATTACGCGGATCGAAGTAATCGTATTCGATGGCGTAGCCGGGGCGCAGGATGTGCGCGTTCTCCATGCCGACGATGCTGCGCACGACCTGCAGCTGGATATCGAAGGGCAGCGAGGTCGAAATACCGTTCGGGTAGATTTCGTGCGTCCGCAGGCCTTCCGGTTCGAGAAAGATGTTGTGGCTGCTCTTGTCGGCAAAGCGGTGAATCTTGTCTTCAATCGACGGACAGTAACGCGGCCCGACGCCTTCGATGGCGCCCGAATAAAGCGGAGAACGATCGAGGTTGTCGCGGATGATGGCGTGCGTGCGCTCATTGGTCTGCGTGATCCAGCACGGCAACTGCGCCGGGTGCTGCGCGGTCGAGCCGAGAAAGCTGAACACCGGCACGGGATCGTCGCCCGGCTGCACGGACGTCTTCGAAAAATCGACGCTACGTCCGTCGATGCGCGGCGGTGTGCCGGTTTTGAGGCGGCCTTGCGGCAACTGCAAATCCTTGAGTCGCTGGGCGAGCGACAGCGACGGCGGATCGCCTGCGCGGCCGGCTGAATGCTGCGCGAGCCCGACGTGGATCAGGCCGTTGAGGAAGGTGCCGGCGGTGAGCACCACCGTGGACGCCTCAAAACGGATGCCAAGCTGCGTGACAACGCCGGTCACCCGATCGCCCTCGACGCTGATGTCATCCACCGCCTGCTGAAACAAGGTGAGATTGGGCTGATTTTCCAGCCGCTGACGGATCGCCGCCTTGTACATCACGCGATCCGCCTGCGCGCGCGTGGCGCGCACTGCCGGGCCCTTCGAGGCGTTGAGGATGCGGAACTGAATGCCGCTCTCATCGGTGGCGGCGGCCATCGCGCCACCGAGCGCGTCGACTTCCTTGACCAGATGCCCTTTGCCGATACCGCCGATCGACGGGTTGCAGCTCATCTGGCCGAGCGTCTCGATGTTGTGAGTGAGCAACAGCGTGTGCACGCCCATGCGCGCCGCCGCCAGCGCGGCTTCGGTACCGGCATGGCCGCCGCCAACAACAATCACATCGAATCGATCGGGGTAGAGCATGA
>CBDTZF010000027.1:0-13968 GCA_965364825.1 uncultured Rhodocyclaceae bacterium
TGCCGGATTGATCCTATTCTGTGTTTCAGCGGTGGGTCGAGATGGGCGTGTATCGGTGCGACTGATTGGTCGAGGCCGCTGCTGATGCCGCGGGAGAAATGGAAAAACATCCGGCGCAATGCCCTCCGGTTATTGCGCCCTACGTGAGCTGGCCATTGGTGTCGCGTCGAGCGTGGTGGCGGGCTGAAGCGCGCCCTAAGGGGTGTCGCCTTGGTGTCTACTTCATTGTCGCGGGTTGCGGCGGCAGTCCTCATGCTCGTCAGGGTGGCGCCACGAGTAGGTCTTCGGCGAGGAACAACGCTGACAGCGTCTTGCCGTCGGTCAGTTGCCCCGCGCGTGCGGCGGCACGCGCTTCCTCGTAGGAAAGCGACAGCACTTCGAGAAATTCGCCTTCGTCCCACTGGTGCCCGACGTAGGTGAGCTCACGCGCGAGGAACACCTCGATGTGCTCGTCGGAGTAGCCGATGCACGGGTGCAATGTACCCACATGGCGCCATTGGGCCGCCGTGTAGCCGACCTCCTCCTGCAATTCGCGCTTGGCACACGCTTCGGTCGACTCTCCGGCGTCGACTTTCCCGGCCGGTAGTTCGATAAACGTTCGATTCAATGGATAGCGAAACTGCCGCTCGAAAATGATGCGCTGATCGGGCAACACGGCAATCACCACTACCGCACCGGGATGCCGGATATATTCGCGCACGCTCGTCTGGCCGTCAGGTAAACGCACCCGATCGCGATGCACTTTGAGCATCACGCCGTCGTAAACCTGCTCCGAATCGAGTTGCAATTCGTTCAGGCTGTCTTCATTTGTCTTGAGCATTCACCGTCTCTCCGAGCGCAATGTTGTTCAACCACCCGTTGACGCAAAACGCCGTGCAACCCGACAGGCTGCACGGCGCAAATTCCAACAAATTCCGTCAGCCCGGAAAACTCGCGAGGAACGCCAACTGGCACAGTTCGATGAGTTGCTGCGGCAGCAGTCCGAGCACCGCGACCGCCAGACAGTTGACCGACAACAGCACGCGGACATCCAGACCTGACTGGATCGGCGAGTCGTCCACCGGCGGATCAAAGTACATTACCTTGACCACGCGCAGATAGTAGAAGGCACCGACCAGTGACATCACAACGGCAAAGATGGCCAACCAGACCATGTCGGCCGCAATCAGTGATTGCAGGATCGCCAGCTTGGCGAAAAAGCCGATGAAGAACGGGACGCCGGCCCACGAGAACATGACAATCATCATCATCGCGGCATACCAGGAATTACGCTTGTTCAACCCCTTGAAATCGTCGATTTCCTCGGCCT
Source organism: uncultured Rhodocyclaceae bacterium (assembly GCA_965364825.1). Taxonomy (GTDB): domain Bacteria; phylum Pseudomonadota; class Gammaproteobacteria; order Burkholderiales; family Rhodocyclaceae; genus Nitrogeniibacter. The sequence goes on from CBDTZF010000027.1 coordinate 1,310, forward strand.
CGAAGCCTGCCCGCGATAGCAGAACGATCATGCCGAACGAGGCAAGGCTCGTCACGACATAAACAATCGCGTAGAACATGGCCGACGAGTAGGCGTTGATGACGTTGAAGCGGTCGCCATCGACGACACCGGAGAGCAAGCCGAGCGCAACGAAACCGAGGTGGGAAATACCCGAGTATGCCAGCATGCGCTTGAGGTTAGTTTGCGCAATGGCGACAATGTTGCCCAGCAACAGCGAGCCGATCGCCATGAGCATGAGCATGATCTGCCAATGCTCTGCGAGATCCAGCATGCCGCCGACCAGCAGGCGAATCGCCATCGCAAAGGCAGCCAGTTTTGGGGCGGAACTGACCAGCAGTGTCACCGAGGTGGGGGCGCCGTGATAGACATCGGGCACCCACATGTGGAACGGCACGATGCCAAGCTTGAACGCGATACCCGAAACAAGAAAAACGAGGCCGAAGGTCAGCACGGTCTGACTCGATACGCCGTCGTACACCGCCGCCTGGTTGTAGATTGCTTGCGCGACGCCGCTCATCGAGAGATTGCCCGTCGCGCCATAGATCATCGACATGCCGTAGAGCAGCAAGCCCGACGCCAGCGCGCCGAGCACGAAATACTTCATTGCCGCTTCGGTGCTGCGCGCTGAATCACGATCGATCGCGATCATCGCGTAAAGCGACAGCGACATCATCTCCAGCCCGATATAGATCGTCAGGAAGTGGTTGGCAGCCACCATCACCATCATGCCCAGTGTTGCGAACAATGCCAGCAGATGGTATTCGGGTTTGTCGAAGCCACGGTCGGCGGCATAGCGGCGCCCGTAGATGAGCGCCGTGATCACCGCGAAACAGATCAACACCTTGAGTACATCGCCGAGCAGGTCGTCGATATACATGTCGTTGAAGGTCAGCCGGATCTGGCCATCCATGGTGAAAATCGTGATCAAGGCGGCAACGATCAGGGTGAGCTGGGTCAGGATATAGCCGAGACTGCGCGCAGACTGACGCATGTAAACGGTGATCAGCAAGATCGCCAACGCCATGACGGCGACGAATATTTCCGTTGCCGCGGGAGCGAAGTCGGGGACGATGAAATTCATGTCGGTCCAGTCCGGTAAGTTGGTCAGCGCGCGATCAAAGCTTGCTTATAGCCACGTGTTGCAGCAGGTTGTTCACCGATGCGTGCATGACCTCGGTGAGCGGTAACGGGTAGATACCCATGAGCAGGGTGCACACGGCAAGAATCGCCAGGAACGCAAACTCACGCTTGTTGATGTCGTTCATCTTCGCCACTTTATCGTTTCCGATGGCACCGAACATCATCCGCTTGTACATCCACAAGGTGTATGCCGCGCCTGAAATGATTCCCGTGGCAACGAAGAAACTGACCCAGTAGTTGTATTCCATCGCGCCGAGCACAATCATGAACTCACCCACGAAGCCACTCGTCCCCGGCAGACCGACATTCGCCATCGCAAACAACATGAAGAAAGCCGCAAACTTGGGCATGGTATTGGCCACGCCACCGTAGTCGGAGATTTCGCGCGTATGCAGACGATCGTAGAGTACGCCGAGACACAGAAACATCGCACCGGAGACAAAACCGTGCGAAATCATCTGTATCAGCGCGCCTTCGATGCCGAGCGGATTGAAAATAAAGAAACCCAGAGTGACGAAGCCCATGTGTGCCACGGATGAATAGGCGACGAGCTTTTTCATGTCCTTCTGCACCAGGGCGACGAGACCGATGTAGATCACGGCAATCAGCGACAAGGTGATCATCATCGGCGCCATCGCCTGCGACGCATCCGGCACAATCGGCAAGCTGAAGCGCACGAAGCCATACGCGCCAAGCTTGAGCGCAATCGCCGCAAGCACCACCGACCCGCCGGTAGGCGCCTCGACGTGCGCCTCTGGCAACCAGGTGTGTACCGGCCACATCGGCACCTTGACTGCAAACGCGAGAAGAAAACCCCAGAAAATCAGCGTTTGCGCGCTCATGTCGATTGGGAGTGCGTGCCAATCGCGAATCTCGAAGCTGCCGCTTTGCATGAACAGATAGATCATGGCGATCAACATCAACAGCGAGCCGGCGAAGGTAAACAGAAAAAACTTGAACGCCGCGTGGACACGGCCGGGGCCGCCCCAGACACCAATGATGAGATACAGCGGTATCAGCGAGGCTTCAAAGAAGAGGTAGAACAGAATGCCGTCGAGCGCCGCGAAAACGCCGTTGAACAGGCCCGACATGATCAGAAAGGCTGCCAGGTATTGCGAAACCTTGGTCTGGATGACCTCCCAGCCGGCGATGATGACCATCACCGTGATGAGGCTGTTGAGTATTACGAAGAGTACCGACAGCCCATCGACACCGAGGTGGTAATTGATATTGAACGCCGGGATCCATCGGGCGATCTCCTCAAACTGCATGTTGCTGGTCGACGTGTCGAACCCTGTGAAGAGCGGAATCGTGATGAGGAACCCGACGATCGACGCTACCAGCGCCAACATACGCGCCAGCGGCGCATTCCGGTCCGATCCCGTGGCAAGCACCAACAGGCCGCCGACAATCGGAATCCAGATCGCCAGACTGAGAAGAGGCATACCCGTCATCGTTACCTTCCGTCCAATGCGCCGAAATTGCGCGTGAGCTTCTTATTCATCGTCTCAATAAACCGCATGCCCATTCAGACCACGCTGAACCACAGCGACAGCAGGATGCACACACCGATGATCATCGAAAAAGCGTACAGATAGATATGCCCCGACTGGAACAGTCGGCCCATCTGAGCGGCCAGACTCACCGTGTTCGCAGAGCCGTTGACGATCACGCCGTCAATAATGGCGCCGTCGCCGCCCTTCCATAAACCGCGTCCCAGCAGTCGCGCGCCACCAGCGACAAAGATGTCGTTGAATTTGTCGAAGTAGTACTTGTTGTCGAGCAGGGTGTAAAGCGGTTTGAACTTGCGCATGATGGCGGCCGGTATCTCGGGCTTGATCATGTAGAAGTACCATGAACTCACTACACCCAGCATCGCCAGGAAGAACGGCAGCGTCATGAAGCCATGCATTGCCATTGCGCCTGCACCGTGGAAGTGGGCGGCGAGTTCGCCAATTGTGTCGTGCGCCGGCAGCACGTGGATTGAACTCTTGAACCAGTCGCCAAACAGCATCGGTTCGATTGTCATGAATCCAATCACGACCGACGGGATGGCGAGCAAAATCAGCGGGATGGTCACCACCCACGGACTTTCATGGGGTTTCTGCCCCGGCGACAGCCCATGATGATCGCCTGCGGACGGTTCTTCCTCGTCGGCATGATGATCATGATGATGATGCGCCTGACCGAATCGCTCCTTGCCGTGGAAGACCAGGAAGTACATCCGGAACGAATAAAAGGCGGTCACGAAAACGCCGACAACGACGCAGAAGTATGCGTAGCCTGCGCCTGGAATCGTCGACAAATTCACCGCTTCGATAATCGAATCCTTGGAATAGAATCCGGCGAAAAACGGAAAGGCGATGAGGGCCAGCGAGCCGATCAGCGAGGTGATCCACGTGATTGGCATGTGCTTCCACAGACCACCCATGTTGCGCATGTCCTGGTCGTGATGCAATCCGATGATCACAGACCCGGCACCGAGGAACAGCAGCGCCTTGAAGAAAGCGTGAGTCATGAGATGGAAGAGCGCCGCCGAATAGGCTGAAATTCCGAGCGCAACCGTCATATAGCCGAGCTGCGAAAGCGTGGAATAGGCAATCACCCGTTTGATGTCGTTCTGGATGATGCCCAGAAAGCCCATGAACAGCGCGGTGGATGCCCCGATAATGAGCACAAACGAAAGCGCGACATCCGATAATTCGAACAGTGGCGACATGCGTGCCACCATGAAGATGCCTGCCGTCACCATGGTTGCCGCGTGGATCAGCGCCGAAATCGGCGTGGGACCCTCCATCGAGTCGGGCAGCCAGACGTGCAGCGGGATTTGGGCCGATTTACCCATCGCGCCGACGAACAGACAAATACAGGCGACGGTAATCACCAGCCAGGGCGCACCTGGGAAAAGCTCAATGGTGTTGGCAGCCAGCACGTTGCTCTGCGCGAAAACCTCGACGTAATCGAGACTGCCGGTGTAAGCGAGAATCAGACCGATCCCGAGCAGAAATCCGAAGTCACCGACACGGTTGACAAGAAACGCCTTCAAGCTCGCAAAAGTCGCCGTCGGGCGCGTAAACCAGAAGCCGATCAGCAAATAGGACACCAGGCCCACCGCTTCCCAACCGAAAAACAACTGCATGAAATTGTTCGCCATGACCAGCATCAGCATGGAGAAGGTGAACAACGAGATGTAGCTGAAGAAGCGCTGATACCCTGGGTCGTCCTTCATATAGCCGATGGTGTATATGTGCACCATGAGCGAGACGAAGGTGACGACGAGCATCATCATCACCGTGAGTTCGTCGATCAGAAAGCCGACTTCCAGCGTGAGATTTCCGCTCGTGGCCCACGTGTAAATCGTGCCATTGAAGGTGTTTCCGGCCGCGACATCCAGGTAGATGAATACTGAGGCAACAAACGCGATCACCACACCAAGAATGGTGACGATGTGCGCGCCCGCCCGACCGATCGCTTTTCCAAACAATCCTGCAATCAGCGAACCCGCCAACGGTGCCAGCGGAACAACCAGATAAAGACTCTTCAATTCCGACATCAGACCGTTTCCTTAGCCCTTGAGGCTATCGAGATCATCCACATGAATGGTGCGCAAGTTGCGAAACAGCACCACCAGAATGGCCAGGCCGATTGCCGCTTCGGCCGCCGCCACGGTGAGGATGAAAAACACGAAGATCTGCCCGGCAAGGTCCCCGAGATAATGGGAAAACGCCACGAAATTCAGATTCACCGCAAGGAGCATCAGCTCGATCGCCATCAACAGAACGATGAGGTTCTTTCGGTTCAGAAAGATACCCACCACGCCGATCGCGAAGAGCACCGCGCCCAGAATGAGATAGTGGGATAGCGAAAGCATTGACAACTCCCTTCAGAGCGTTCGGGCCGCCCGGTTTATTCTTTTTCCGCAGGCATCGACACCAGCCGCACGCGATCGGAACGCTTCACCGCGAGCTGTATTGACGGATCGATACTCTTGGTTCCCTTGCGATGACGCAGCGTAAGCGCGACGGCAGCCATCATCGCCAACAGCAGCAACAGCGACGCCAGCTCAAACGGATAGACATAATCGGTATACAGCACGCGGCCCAAGGCCTGAGTATTGCTGTAACCGGCCTGCGCAGCAGGTGGAGCGGGCATTGCATCGAAGCCGAAGTACGGCCCCCCCACCACGACGACCATTTCCGCCAGCATCACCAGGCCGACCACCGCGCCAACCGGCAGGTAACTCCAGAATCCCTCCCGCAAGCGATCGACATTGATGTCCAGCATCATCACCACGAACAGGAACAACACCATCACCGCGCCGACGTACACCATCACCAGCACAATCGCCAGAAACTCGGCTTCAAGCAGCAGCCAGATGCCTCCGGCATTAAAAAACGCGAGCACGAGAAACAAGGCCGCGTGAATCGGGTTGGTTGCCGTGATGACGCGCAAGGCTGCGAACACCGTGATCGCGGCGAGCATATAGAAAACGAAAGTCTTGAATTCCATGTTCGGATATCTCCGGACGCGTTGCGCCCACTCTCCCGGTTATCGGTACTTGGCGTCGGTTGCGCGGTCTTTGGCGATTTGCGTTTCGTGACGGTCACCGACCGCAAGCAACATCTCTTTGGTGTAATAGAGGTCACCGCGCTTTTCACCGTGATATTCGAGCACGCGCGTTTCGACAATCGCATCGACCGGACAGGCTTCCTCACAAAAACCGCAAAAAATGCATTTGACCAAATCGATGTCGTAGCGCGTCGTCCGGCGCGAACCGTCGTCACGTTGCGCTGAATCGATGGTAATCGCCAATGCCGGACACACTGCTTCGCACAACTTGCAGGCAATGCATCGCTCTTCACCGTTCGGATAACGGCGTAGTGCATGAAGCCCCCTGAAGCGCGGACTTTGCGGTGTTTTCTCTTCCGGAAACAGGACCGTGATTTTTCGCGCGAAAAAATGCCGCCCGGTCACTGCCAGACCCTCGAACAGTTCCTTGAGAAAAAGGCTGCCGATTAAATCTTTTGCACCCATTTCGCGCCTCTCAGTTCCAGATAGACAGTGGGGACATCACCCACACTGACACAACAACCACCCAGATCAAGGTCACTGGAATGAACACCTTCCATCCCAAACGCATGATGTGGTCGTAACGAAAACGCGGGAAGGTCGCGCGTGCCCACAAGAAGAGAAACACGACCGCCGCAGTCTTGAGCGCCAACCAGTGGAATCCGTCCGGCAGAAACCCGACCGGCGACAGCCATCCACCCAGGAACAAGACCGACGTCAGGATTGAAACGAGCCACATATTCGCGTATTCAGCCAGGAAGAAGAGCGCGAAGCTCATCCCTGAATACTCGACCATGTGCCCGGCAACGATCTCCGACTCACCCTCGATGACGTCAAAAGGTGCGCGACCCGTTTCGGCGAACCCGGAAACGATGAACACCACAAACATCGGCAGTAGCGGCAACCAGTTCCAGCTCAAAAAACCCAAACCCATGTCCGCGAACATCCCCTGATTCTGCGAGCGCACGATGTCGCTGAGGTTGAGCGAGGACGAAATCAACAACACGCAGATCAGTGCAAAACCCATCGCCACTTCATACGACACCATCTGCGCCGCGGCCCGCATACTGCCAATGAAGGGGTATTTCGAATTGGACGCCCAACCGGCGACGATCACGCCATAGACCTCGAGTGAGGTAATCGCGAGGATAAACAGCAGGCCGGCATTGACGTCCGCCAACACGCCGCCATCCCAGAACGGAACCACGGCCCACGCCGTCAACGACGGTGCAATAGCCAAAATCGGTCCGACGATGAACAAGCCTTTGCTGGTCGCGCTTGGGACCACGATCTCCTTGAACAAGAGCTTCAAACCGTCGGCGATCGGCTGCAACAAACCATAGGGCCCCACCCGGTTGGGGCCGATCCGGACCTGCATGTAGCCGATGACCTTGCGCTCGGCCAGCGTCAGGTAGGCAACACACAGCATCAGCGGCGCGACGATGGCGACGACTTTGACGAGCGCCCATACCGCCGGCCACGCGGCGCCGAAAAGTGAAGCGATGGGTTCAAGCATTGATTCCATTACGCACGCTCCAGCGTGACAACCGTCGTGCCGCCCAGCGCAGTCGTCGCTTCATGACCCGCCGCAATCCTGACGCACCCGGTCGCAACCGCGTCGTCGATTTCCGCAACAAGCTGAATCTGCGCATCGCCCGCGCGCACGACAACGGACTGTCCCGCGTCAACGCCCGCAGCTTTCAACGTCTCCTCGCTCAATCTGAGGGTTGGCGTTCTGGCATCGGCGGTACGCTGCAGCGAGGTCGCGCGCCGCACCAGCGAATCGGTTGAATAAATCGGCACGTCGGCAATGCGTTCAAGACCATCGGACGCTGGCGGGGATTCAAAAACCGAAGTGCTGATCGCGTTATTCAACGAGGCTGCATCGGGTTGCCCCTCGGCAAAGATATCAGCGCGTACTTCGGTCGAGTCGTTGTAATCGAAGCCGTCGAGCCCGAGCAGGTTGCCCAGCACTCTCAGCACCTTCCAGCCCGGGCGTGTTTCGCCGCTTGGCCGTGCGACTGCGACGAAACTCTGCGCACGGCCCTCCGTATTTACAAACGTCCCCGAGGTTTCAGTGAAGGGTGCAATCGGCAAAATCACATCGCTCACCGATTGCAACTCCGACGAACTGAACGCAGAGAAAGACACGGTGAATTCCGACGCTTCAACCGACGCGCGCGCCTTCAGCCCTTCCGCACAATCGAGCGACGGTTCGACATTGAACAGCAGATAAGCCTTGAGTGGCGTCGCGAGCATTTCAGCCGCGTTCTTGCCGTTGGCCGACGGAACCGCTCCGGCAAGGTATCCACCCACGCTATTTGCCGCTTCGCCGATCACGCCGTAACTCGCGCCCGTGAGCGACGCAATTTCCTGCGCCAAACGCTGCAGCGTGGCCGCTTGCGGGTGCTGCACGGCATAGTTCCCCAACCAGATGGCCTGCTTTTCGCCACTGAGCAAGGATTCGGCAATCACATCGGCTTCGTCCGAAAATTCTTCCGGCACTACCGAGCTCAGTTCGTCGACAATCGATTTGCCAGCCCGCTTTGCAACCGCCCTGACGACCTCGCCGAGCGCTGCGACCATGCCCGATGGCTTTGGCTGCAGGCGAGCGCTAACGGGCAAAAGCCAGTCGTCGGCCGTCGGATGAATGGTTGTGACCTTGAGGCCCCGCTTCGCGGCCTGACGAACGCGCTGACAAAGCAAGGGATGATCCTTGCGCAGGAAACTTCCGACAATCAGCAGCCGGTTCAGATCGCCGATCGCGGCGATCGGCATGCCGAGCCATGGCGCGCCTGCGCGATCGCCGTCTGCCGAAAAATCCCGTTGGCGCAGGCGGAAATCGATGTTGTCGCTGCCAAGCCCGCGAGTGAGCTTCTGCAACAAGAACAACTCTTCAAGCGTCGAATGCGGTGCAGCCAGTGCGCCGATCTGCGAGTCACCCGAACCACTGGTCAATGCTTTGAGGCGCGTGGCCACATGCTCAAGCGCGGTCTGCCAATCAGCCTCGCGCCAGTCGGCGCCTTCCTTGATCATCGGCCGTGTCAGGCGGGATTCGTGATTGAGACCCTCGTAAGAGAAACGATCACGATCCGACAACCAGCACTCGTTGATTTCTTCGTTTTCCAGCGGCAGCACGCGTTTGACGACTTCGTGCTTGGTCTGCACGACCAGGTTGCTCCCCAGCGAATCGTGGGGGCTGATCGACTTGCGGCGTGCCATTTCCCATGTGCGTGCGGAAAACAGGAACGGCTTGGAGGTGAGCGCGCCGACCGGGCACAAGTCGATGATGTTTCCGGAAAGTTCCGAATCGACGGTCTTTTCGATAAACGGCATGATCTCGACAAATTCGCCGCGGAACGCCTGCCCAAGCTCCATCACCCCGGCGATTTCCTGCGTGAAACGTACGCATCGCGTGCAGTTGATGCATCGCGTCATGAAGGTACCCACGAGCGGACCGAGATTCTTCTCGAATACAACCCGCTTTTCTTCCTGATAACGCGACCCGCTGGCGCCGTAACCCACCGCAAGATCCTGCAACTGGCACTCGCCGCCCTGATCGCAAATCGGACAGTCCAGCGGATGATTGATGAGCAGAAACTCCATCACGCCTTTCTGGGCTTTGACAGCCTGCTCTGAATGGGTCCACACCTTCATGCCGTTGGTCACCGGCGTCGCACAAGCGGGCAGCGGTTTGGGCGCTTTTTCCACCTGCACCAGACACATCCGGCAGTTGGCCGCGATCGACAGCTTCTTGTGATAGCAGAAATACGGAACGTAAATGCCGGCCTTGGTCGCAGCGTCCATCACCGTACTACCGTCAGGCACTTCGAGCTGCATGCCGTCGATTTCGATTTCTAGCATGACGGGCCCACATATATTTTGCTGCCCTCGCGCTGCACGTCCTTCGGCACGAGACAGGTCTTGTGTTCGATGTGATGCATGAATTCATCGCCGAAGTGCTTGATGAAGCTCTGCACCGGCATCGATGCGGCATCGCCAAGCGCACAGATCGTACGGCCCATGATGTTGGCAGTCACGCTATTGAGCAAATCCAGATCCTCCGCCCGGCCCTTTCCGGTTTCGATGCGATGCACCACGCGATAGAGCCAGCCGGTGCCTTCGCGGCAGGGTGTGCATTGCCCGCATGACTCTTCAAAATAGAAATAAGACAGGCGCTCGAGTGCCTTGACCATGCACGTGCTTTCATCCATGACGATGACTGCACCCGAACCCAGCATCGATCCCGCCTTAGCGATGGAATCGTAGTCCATGGTGCATTCCATCATCACCTCAGCCGGCACCACCGGCGCCGACGAACCGCCCGGAATCACAGCTTTCAGCTTGCGCCCGCCTCGCATCCCGCCTGCCATTTCAAGCAATTCCGAAAATGGCGTGCCAAGCTCGACTTCGAAATTCCCCGGTCGATTCACGTGGCCCGAAACAGAAAACAACTTGGTGCCACCGTTGTTCGGCTTTCCATAATTCAAAAATGTCTCGCCGCCTTCGGTAATGATGAACGGCACTGCGGCGAAGGTTTCGGTGTTATTGATGGTTGTCGGCTTGCCGTACAAACCGTAGCTGGCCGGGAACGGCGGTTTGAATCTCGGCTGCCCTTTCTTTCCTTCAATGGAATCGAGCAGCGCCGTTTCCTCGCCACAGATATAGGCTCCATAACCGTGATGCGCAAATAGCTCGAAATTGAAGTCGGAGTCGAGAATATTGTGGCCGAGCAATCCTTCTGCGCGCGCCTCTTCCAATGCTTCTTCGAAGCGCTCGTACGCCGTGAATATTTCGCCGTGGATATAGTTGTAGCCACGCGCGCAACCCATCGCATAGGCCGCGATCGTCATACCTTCGATAACAGCGTGCGGGTTGAATCTGAGGATATCGCGATCCTTGAACGTACCCGGTTCGCCCTCATCCGAATTACATACGAGATACTTGTCGCCCGGAAACGAACGCGGCATGAAGCTCCACTTTAGACCGGTGGGGAAGCCGGCGCCGCCTCGACCGCGCAAGACAGACGTCTTGATTTCAGCAATGACATTTTCCGGTGTAATTTTCTCGACGATGATCTTCTTGAGAGCTTCGTAGCCGCCGCGCTTGGCATAATCCTGAAGTCCCCAGGAACGGTCGCCGTCAATACCCGCGAGAATAAGATTTCTAGCGCTCATTTGTCGAGATCCGCCAACATCTGGTCAATCTTGTCGGTCGTCATCCAGCTGCACATCTGGTGATTATTCACGATCAAAACCGGTGCGTCACCACAGGCCCCCATACATTCACCTTCTTTCAAGGTAAATTTGCCGTCCGTTGTCGTTTCGTTGAAATCGATACCGAGCTTTTCCTTTATATATGCGGCCGCATGAACACCGCCAGACAGCGCACACGGCAGATTCGTGCAAATCGCAATCTTGTGCTTACCAACGGGCTCGAGGTCATACATATTGTAAAAACTGGCGACTTCATAGGCAGCGATGTCCGGCATATCGAGGTATGCCGCAACATAACTGATTGTCTCCCTGGCGAGCCAGCCCTTTTCCACCTGCGCAATCCGCAAGGCAGCCATAACAGCCGACTGTTTCTGGTCCGGAGGATATTTAGTAACCTCCGCGTCAATTTTTCTCAGCGATTCCTGGCTCAGCATATTTTGCTCAATTACCCGATCAGCTTAAAGATTCAGACGGCTGTCAACGATCTATTTCACCAAACACGACATCCATCGTACCAATAATGGCAACGACGTCTGCAATCATGTGGCCACGCGCCATTTCATCCATCGCCGCAAGATGTGCAAAACCCGGCGCGCGGAGTTTGAGACGATAGGGCTTGTTGGCCCCGTCCGAAACCGCATACGCAGCGAACTCACCCTTGGGATGTTCAACTGCTGCATACACTTCGCCCTCGGGCACATGCATCCCTTCGGTAAACAGTTTGAAGTGATGAATCAACTCTTCCATGTTGGTTTTCATGCCCTCGCGCGAAGGCGGCGCCACCTTGAAATTGTCCGTAATGACCGGCCCGGGATTCTTGCGCAGCCAGTCAATACACTGTTTGACAATGCGGTTCGACTGGCGCATTTCTTCCATGCGGACAAGGTAGCGATCGTAGCAATCACCTGTCTTGCCAACCGGCACGTCAAAATCCATGCGGTCATAAACTTCGTAGGGCTGCTTCTTGCGCAGGTCCCAGGCGACGCCTGAGCCACGCAACATCGGCCCGGTAAAGCCCCAGGCTTTCGCCTGCTCTGGACTGACAACGCCGATACCGACCGTTCGTTGCTTCCAGATACGGTTATCTGTCAGCAGCGTTTCATAGTCATCGCAGTACTTTGGAAAACGGTTGGTGAAGTCTTCCAGAAAATCAAGCAAGGACCCTTGCCGATGTTCGTTCAGCGAACGAACCGTTTCGGCATTCTTCCATTTCGACACCTCGTATTGCGGCATCTGATCCGGCAAATCGCGATACACGCCACCCGGACGGTAATAGGCTGCGTGCATCCGCGCGCCTGATACCGCTTCATACACGTCCATCAAATCCTCGCGCTCACGGAAGGTGTACAGCACCATCGTCATCGCACCGATGTCGAGCCCGTGTGTACCAATGTTGAGCAAATGGTTGAGGATTCGCGTTACCTCATCGAACATGACGCGAATGTATTGCGCGCGCTCCGGTACTTCGACCCCGATAAGCCGCTCGATTGCCATGCAATAAGCGTGCTCGTTGCACATCATGGATACGTAATCGAGTCGATCCATGTACGGCACCGACTGGACCCAGGTGCGCGTTTCGGCCAGTTTCTCGGTGGCGCGGTGCAGGAGTCCAATGTGAGGATCAGCGCGCTCGACAACTTCTCCGTCGAGTTCGAGAACGAGCCGCAGCACACCATGTGCCGACGGATGTTGCGGACCGAAATTGATCGTGTA
>CBDTZF010000028.1:0-13828 GCA_965364825.1 uncultured Rhodocyclaceae bacterium
CGGCGCCCAGGCCCATCGCGGAGGTGACATAACCGTGCCAGTGCCGATGCGTGCCGTCGGCCAGCAGCACGCGCAACGTGACTTCTTCACCCAGCAGCTGTTTGAGCTCGAAGTGCGCGTTGCCGGCCAGACAATCGATCTCGAAGCGGAACAGTTCATTGAGCGCCTCGTGTCCTGAAAAACGCTCGACCACCAGCACGGCATCGGGCAGCGCGGTGTCGATCGACAGCAGGCGGGCGTGCTGTGAGAGGTGGGGGGTGAAGAGCGCGCGCAGGGAGGGTATTGACATGGCGGAGGGGGGCTGGAAACCGACGGAAAAGCATGGATTAACTCACGAGGGCTATGACGTCGTCAATAATGACGTGTGGGCGATCCCGGACGATTGAATCAGCGGGTTCAATCCAACGAACAGCGCTTCCAGACTGGGCACTGCGCCGATCTGCCAGCGTGTCTGCGAAAAAGACGGATCACGATAGACAAGTGCCCGCCGATCGATACGAAATCACACTTGGTCAGTTTATGGGATGTCAGTGATGCCGTTGCGCTGCGGCGCCGGTGGCGAAATAGGGCGTGGGTGCGGATTGTTGGTAGAATGTCGCGTTAATCTTTTCACACTATCCACCCCATCCGGAGCAGTCTCACCATGGCAATTGAACGCACCCTGTCCATCATCAAGCCTGATGCCGTCGCCAAGAACGTGGTTGGCAAGATCACTCAGCGCTTTGAAGATGCCGGCCTGAAGATCATCGCGGCGAAGATGGCGCATTTGTCGGCGCGGGAGGCGGGAGAGTTTTATGCGGTGCACAAGGCGCGTCCGTTCTTCAAGGATCTGGTCGAATTCATGGGTTCCGGACCGGTGATGATTCAGGTGCTAGAAGGCGAGAATGCGATTGCGAAAAACCGCGAACTGATGGGTGCCACAAATCCGAAGGAAGCCGCGCCAGGCACGATTCGCGCTGATTTCGCCGCGTCGATCGACGCCAACGCGGTACATGGTTCCGATGCGCCGGAAACGGCCACCGAGGAAATAGGCTTCTTCTTCCCCGGAATGAACGTCTACAGCCGTTGAGCGTTAGGGCCTGTTTTCATTCGATCGACGATCACGTTGTGTCCATAAAGCTTTGCAACAATGCGCAGGAGGCAGCCAAGGGTGGTTCCCCTTGGCAACGAGTGCAACGTAGTGGCGGAGCTTTATGGACGCAACCCGGAGGGCTCGTGCCGGCTGGCCCACATGGCGGCGTTGCACCTCCTTGCCTGGGGGCCACCCAGGTTGCGTCGGCGCGTCTTGCCCTGTGGGCCAGCCGGCGCGAGCGTGACCGCCGATCGAGTGAGAACAGGCCCTTAGCATGTCAGGCGAGGTGGTCGGCCCGGTCAGCGGGCCGATTGCATTGGCGCCCATGAGCGACAAACCAATGAAAGAGAAGGTCAATCTGCTGGATTTCGATGTCGACGGTCTTGTCGACTGGTTCGCTGCGCGTGGCGAAAAGCCGTTTCGCGCGCGTCAGGTGGTGCGCTGGCTGCATCGCTTCGGGGTGAGCGAATTTGCGCAGATGACCAACGTGGCCAAAGACTTGCGGACGCGACTGGCGGAAGAAGCCTGCGTGCGTGTCCCGGAGTTGATTCGCGATTCGGTGTCTACCGACGGCACACGAAAATGGCTGCTTGATGTCGGCAACGCCAACGCGGTTGAGGCGGTGTTCATTCCCGAGACCGCCCGCGGGACGCTGTGCATTTCCTCGCAAGCCGGTTGTGCGCTCGACTGCGCCTTTTGTTCGACCGGTAAGCAGGGCTTCAACCGCAATCTGTCGGCCGCCGAGATCATCGGTCAGTTGTGGCTGGCCAACCGTCTGCTGGGTGCCACGCCGGACGGTGAGCGGATCATCACCAATGTGGTGATGATGGGCATGGGCGAGCCGCTGGCCAATCTTGACAACGTGATCGTCGCGCTGCGTCTGATGCTCGACGATCACGCCTACGGGCTGTCGCGTCGGCGGGTGACGGTGTCCACCTCGGGCATCGTGCCGGCCATGGATCGCCTGCGCGAAGCCTGTCCGGTGGCGCTCGCGGTATCGCTGCACGCGCCCAATGATGCGCTGCGTGATCAACTCGTGCCCATCAACCAGAAGTATCCGTTGCGCGAACTGCTGGCGGCGTGCAACCGCTACCTCACCGCCGCGCCGCGCGACTTTGTCACCTTCGAGTACGTCATGCTCGACGGCGTGAACGACCACGATGCGCACGCACACGACTTGGTGGCGATTGCCCGCGATGTTTCCTGCAAGTTCAACCTCATCCCCTTCAATCCCTTCCCGAATTCGTCGTTCCGCCGCAGCCCGGCCGAGCGCATCCGCCGCTTCGCCAGTATCCTTCAGGATGCCGGTATCGTTGCGACGACGCGCAAGACCCGCGGTGACGACGTTGATGCGGCGTGCGGTCAGCTTGCCGGCCAGGTGCAGGACAAGACTCGCCGCACCAGAGTGATTCCCATCGGGAGCGATGTGCGTTCATGATCAACTTCAATGCATTGGTGGCCTTGCTCGCCGCTACGCTGCTCACCGCGTGCGCCACCACCCAACAGCAGAGCGCGCAGGGCGGTGGTTCGGCAATGATTCAGCGGCCTGCCTCTGACCGCCCGGTGACCAGCGACGCGCAGGAAAAGGCCAAGATCCATGCCGATCTCGGTATGGCTTATCTGTCCGCACGGCGCTTCGGTGTGGCGCTCGACGAAGCACGGATGGCGCTGGCCTACGACAGCAACTATGCGCCGGCGCACCATGTGAATGCGCTCGTGCTGATGGCGCTTGAAGATTCCGAATCGGCGCGGATCAGCTTCGAGCGCGCGACCGAACTGGCCCCCGGCGACCCCGAAATCAACAATAGCTACGGCTGGTATCTGTGCACCCGGGGCGACTACGAGAACGGCATTGCGCGACTTGAACGCGCAGTGCGCAACCCCTACTACGAAACGCCGACCCGGCCGCTGACCAATATCGGCTTGTGCGAAGTGGAAAGAAAGAACGACGAAGCTGCCGAAGCGGCTTTTCGGCGGGCTTTGCAGGCTGACAACAATAACCGGCAGGCGTTGCTGAATCTGGCGGCGGTTGCCTATCGGCGCGGAAATCTGGCCGCTGCCCACGCGCACCTGAACACCGTCCACCAGCGCGGCGAGCCATCCGCTGAATCGCTCTGGCTGGGCGTTCGTGTCGAACGCGCACGCGGTAATCGCGACGGGATGGAGAGCTACGCGAGCCAGCTCAGACGCTTGTATCCGACTTCACGCGAGTATCAAATGCTGATCGAAGGAAATTTCCAGTGAGCCAGGGTGGAGGCGTTGTGGATACACCGACTGTCGGACTGACCGGCGTCGGCGCGGCGCTGCGCGAGACGCGCGAAAGCCATAGCCTGACCATCGGCGACGCCGCACTCGCGCTCAAACTGACGCATCGTCAGATCGAGGCGATGGAGCACGAGCGTTTCGATCTGTTGCCGGGGGCGGCCTTCGCGCGCGGTTTTCTGCGCAACTATGCGCGCTATCTCGGCCTTGATGCGGCGCCACTGATCGAAGCGTTGTCGCAGACGGAAGGCGTTGCCGCGCCCGACTTGTCTCCGGTGAGCAACGCGCACGGAACCATGCCAACCGGCGACGGCGGCTTGCGGCCATCTTCCTTGCCGGTCGCGTTGATTGTGCTGTTACTGCTCGCTGCGGTGGTCGGCGGCTGGTATTTCGACTGGTTTCAGCCACCCGATGAAACCGCCGAGACGCGTGAGCTGATGGATACGCCGGTCGCCCCGGCGCCTCTGACGCCGGTTATCCCCGCGCCGAACGAGCCCGCGCCGGTGGTAATTCCCGATGACGCGCCCGACAATTCGATTTCCGATAGGGCGACTGGTGGCGCGGCAAGCGCGCTCGGCGCCTCGAGCGAGCTGACGGCCGGTAATGGCGTTGCACCCGCCTCCGCGACCAGCAGTGCAGGCGAGGCGGCCGAAGTCGTCGCCAAACCAACGCCGCCGGTGGCCACCGAGGCGGTCACGCCGCGACTGGTATTCCGCTTTGCCGCGGATTCCTGGGTAGAGGTGCGTGATACAAGCAACGAGATCATTTTTTCGCGCGTCAATCGCGCTGGCTCGGTGCAGGAAGTGCTGGGTACGCCGCCTTTCAAGCTGGTGGTCGGCAATTCCAAAGACGTCAAGCTTGAATACAACGGCGAAGCGGTCGACCTGGCCCGGCACACCAAGGTGTCCGTGGCGCGGCTGACGCTGAAGTAGAGGACACGATGGAGCATTCGATTCCCGGTCGCGCTGCAGGGCGCCACGCAACGCGTCAGGTCAGGGTGGGGACGGTCATGGTCGGCGGGGATGCGCCGATCGTGGTGCAGTCGATGACCAATACCGACACCGCCGACCACATCGGAACCGCAATCCAGGTGGCAAAGCTGGCGCAGGCGGGCTCAGAGCTGGTCCGCATCACGGTCAACAACGAAGCCGCAGCGCGCGCTGTGCCGAAGATCCGCGAGCAATTGGCGCGCATGAATGTCGACGTGCCGCTGGTGGGTGATTTCCACTACAACGGCCACAAGCTGCTGGGCGCGGTGCCGGAGTGCGCCGAGGCGCTGGCGAAACTGCGCATCAATCCCGGCAATGTGGGCGCCGGTAGTAAGCGTGACCCGCAGTTCGCGGCCATCATCGAGATTGCCTGTCGTTATGAAAAGCCGGTGCGAATCGGTGTCAATTGGGGAAGTCTCGACCAGTCTGTGCTGGCGCGCATCATGGACCAGAACGCCCAGCGTGCCGAGCCGCTCGATGCCGCTGCGGTGATGCGCGAGGCGCTGGTCACGTCGGCGCTCGAATCTGCTGCCAAGGCGGAAAGTTACGGCCTACCGGGAGATCACATCATCCTGTCGGCCAAAGTCTCCAGCGTGCAGGACCTGATTGCGGTGTATCGCGATCTGGCGCGTCGATGTGACTATCCGCTGCATCTCGGCTTGACTGAAGCGGGGATGGGCTCGAAAGGCATCGTCTCGTCCACCGCGGCACTGGCGGTGCTGCTGCAGGAAGGCATCGGCGACACCATTCGCATCTCGCTCACCCCGGAGCCCAATGGCAGCCGCATCCAGGAAGTGGTGGTAGCGCAGGAAATCCTGCAAAGTCTGGGATTGCGTGCGTTTACTCCGATGGTCATTGCCTGCCCGGGCTGTGGTCGCACCACGAGCACCTTCTTCCAGGAACTGGCTTCCAGTATCCAGCGCCATGTGCGCGAGCAGATGCCGGTGTGGCGCGATCACTACGACGGCGTCGAGAACATGACGCTGGCGGTAATGGGCTGCGTGGTGAACGGGCCGGGCGAGAGCAAGCACGCCAACGTCGGCATCTCGCTGCCGGGCACGGGCGAAAGTCCGGTGGCGCCGGTGTTCGTGGATGGCGAAAAAACGGTGACCTTGCGCGGCGACAATATCGCGGACGAATTCCGCGCGATTGTCGACGACTACGTCGCCACGCGTTACACAAGAAAAGCGGGCTGACCCGCGCCTCATTCAATACAAGATCACCAGACATGAATCAAAGCCTGCGCGCCGTTCGCGGCATGAACGACATTTTTCTCGATGAGGCCGAAGCCTGGGAGCAGTTCGAGGAGCTGATCCGTATGTGGCTCAAGAGCTATGGCTACCGGCCCATCCGCACGCCCATCGTCGAGCCGACGCCGTTGTTCCGGCGGGCGATCGGAGAAGTGACCGATATCGTCGAAAAAGAGATGTACTCCTTCGAAGATGCGCTCAACGGCGAGCATCTGACGCTGCGGCCGGAGAACACCGCGTCGTGCGTGCGCGCTGTGATTCAGCACAGCCTGCTGCACGGCGGGCCCAAGCGGCTGTACTACTACGGCCCGATGTTCCGTCACGAGCGGCCGCAAAAGGGGCGCTATCGCCAGTTCCACCAGATTGGCGCCGAGGCGCTCGGTTTCGAAGGGCCGGATGTCGACGCGGAACTCATCGTGATGTGCCAGCGGCTTTGGGAAGACCTCGGACTGCAGGACATCCGGCTCGAAATCAACTCGCTGGGCGCCGCCGACGAGCGCGCGGCACACCGCACCGCGCTGGTTGAATACTTCACACAGCATGAATCGCAACTGGACGAGGACAGCCAGCGTCGCCTGCACACCAATCCGCTGCGTATCCTCGACAGCAAGAACCCGGAGTTGCACGCCCTGATCGAAGCTGCGCCGCGCTTGATGGAGTTTCTCGGCGAGGCGTCGCGCGCGCATTTCGATGGCGTGCAGGCGCTGCTCAAGGATGCCGGCATTCCCTATCGCATCAATCACCGTCTGGTGAGGGGTCTCGATTACTACAATCGAACCGTGTTCGAATGGGTGACCGACCAGCTCGGCGCGCAGGGTACAGTGTGTGCCGGTGGCCGCTACGACGGCCTGATCGAACAACTCGGCGGCAAGAGCGCGCCGGCGGCCGGTTTCGCGATGGGTGTGGAGCGTCTGCTGGCCCTGTGGCAAGCTTCGGGTAGCGAGGCCGAGCGTGAAGCGCCGGATGTTTACGTTGTCCACCAGGGCGACGCGGCGAACCGTTTCGCGTTTCGCGTCGCTGAAGACCTCCGTGGCCACGGATTTGACGTGGTGCTGCATTGCGGCGGCGGCAGCTTTAAATCGCAGATGAAGAAGGCCGATGGCTCGGGCGCGCCGTTTGCCGTCATCATCGGCGACGACGAGGCGCAGGTGAACGAAGCGAGCCTCAAACCCTTGCGCGGCGGCGAGCAACGCCGTGTCGCAGCCGATCAACTGGCCGAAGTACTGGCCGATCTTATTTTTGCCGTGGATGACGACAATGGCAGCGTATGACCTTGAACAGCAGGAACAACTGGCGGAAATGAAAGCCTGGTGGGGGCAGTACGGCATGCTGATCACCACCGTAGTGGTGATCGCGGCCGTGGCCTCGGTCGGCTGGCAGGGCTGGCAGTGGTACCAGCGTAAGCAATCGGCGGAGGCGGCCACGCTCTATAGCGTGGTGCAGAACGCGGTCGCGCAGAACGATGCCGCGGCGGCCCGGCAGGCGGCCGGCAAGATTCTGGAAAACTTCGACAGCACTGCCTATGCATCGATGGCGGCGTTGCTGTCGGCGAAGGTCCAGTTGGCCGCGGGCGATCATGCCAACGCTGCGCTGCCGCTGCAATGGGTGGCGGAACACGCCGATCTGCTGGTGGTGCGCGATATTGCCCGGCTGCGGCTGGCTGCGGTGCAACTCGACGCCGGTGATCTCGCCAAGGCGCAGGCTACGCTCGACGCCGAGCCGGTGCCGTCGCTGGCGGTGCGCTATCACGATTTGCGCGGCGACGTGGCAGCAGCCGAGAACGATACGGATGTTGCGCGCAATGAATACCAGCTCGCTCTCGATGCGGCCGATGCGACCGCCGTGGCGGGCGATCGCAGCGTCGAGATTATCCGCGTCAAGCGTGACGCGCTGACCGGAGGAACCAACTGATGCGTGCGCTTGCAACGATACTGCCCGTGGTTTTTTCGGCGGCGCTGCTTTCAGCATGCAGCTCGCTCAATCCGTTTTCTTCGTCCGACGCCAAGATGGCGCCGCTACCCGAGTTGCAGAACGCGACGCCAGTGACCACGCTGTGGTCAGCCCGAGTCGGCGATGCGGATATCTACCGCTTTTCGCCGGCGGTGGTCGACGGTCAGGTGATTGCCGCTGGCAACGACGGTGATGTGGCGCGGTTTGCCGCGGGTGGTCAGGCACGCTGGCGCGTCAGCCTGGATGATCGACTTACCGCCGGCGTCGGCGCCGACGCCGGGCTCGCGGTGGTTGCCAACGAACGCGGCGAGGTCATTGCGCTGGATGCCGACACCGGCAAGGAAAGCTGGCGCAGCAGCGTCAACGCCGAAGTGCTGGCACCGCCGGCGCTGGCGCGCGATTTCGTCATCGTGCGCAGTTCCGATAACCGCCTGTTCGGTCTCGATCGCAAGGACGGCAGCGTCAAGTGGACCTATCAGCGCACCACGCCGCCGCTCACGCTGCGGAATCAGTCAGGCATGCTGGTCGAGGAAAACGTGGCCGTCACGGGCTTCCCCGGGGGCAAACTGGCCGCTTTCAACCTCACCAATGGTGGATTGATCTGGGAACTCACGGTGGCTTCGCCAAAAGGCGCAACCGAACTGGAGCGTATCGCCGATGTGGTCGGTGAGCCGGTCATCTATCGCCAGAATCTGTGTGCCGCGACCTTTCAGGGTCGGGTGGCCTGTTTCGACATCAGCGACGGCCGGATGATTTGGAGCCGACCGTTGTCGTCAAGCGACGGCATCAGCCGTGACGCGCGGCAGGTCTACGTGACCGAGTCCGACGATGCGGTGAGCGCGCTGGACGCATTCAGTGGTGCCAGCATGTGGCGTCAGTCGCAATTGGAGCGCCGGCAGCTCAGCGCGCCACTGGCGACCCCGGGCGGCGTCGTCGTTGCTGATGGCGAAGGCTATGTACATTGGCTCAGTCTGAACAGCGGCGCCTTCATCGCGCGCGCCAAAACCGACGGTAGCGCGATTATCGCCCCGCCACGCATGCTCGGTGACGACGTGCTAGTGCAGACGCGCGATGGCGGTATTTACGTCATCGCGGCGCGCTGACCAGCAGATCCGCGGTGAAACCAACGCTGGTTCTGGTCGGGCGGCCGAATGTCGGCAAGTCGACCTTGTTCAATCGCCTCACGCGCTCGCGAGATGCGCTGGTCGCCGATCAGCCCGGCCTGACGCGTGACCGACACTACGGCATCGGTCGCATGGGCGATCGCGACTATCTGGTGGTGGATACGGCCGGTTTCGATCCGGTCGCCAAAGACGGCATCATGCACGAGATGGCGCGTCAGGCGGAGCAGGCAATTGCCGAGGCCGACGTGTTGCTGTTCATGGTGGACGGCCGCTCGGGCCTGACGCCGCATGACGACCAAATCGCCATCCGCCTGCGGCGCGCAAATCGCCCGGTGTTTCTCGTCGTCAACAAGGGCGAGGGCATGGATCGGGCGACCGCGGGCGCCGAATTTCATGCCCTCGGGCTGGGCGTGCCACTCGTCATTTCGTCAGCACATGGCGATGGTGTCCGGGCCCTGCTCGACGAAATCTTCGACACCTTGCCCGCTGAGACGCCGGAGGCCGATGAGGCCGTGCATGGGCCACGGGTGGCGATCGTGGGGCGCCCGAACGTGGGAAAATCGACACTGATCAACACCTTGCTCGGTGAAGAGCGGCTGATCGCGTTCGACATGCCGGGCACGACCCGCGATGCGATTTCGGTGCCCTTCGAGCGTAACGGACGGCAGTACACCTTGATCGATACCGCCGGCCTGAGACGGCGTGGCAAGGTGTTCGAAACAATCGAGAAATTCTCGGTCATCAAGACGCTGCAGGCGATCGAACAGGCCAACGTGGCGGTGCTGGTGCTCGACGCCACGCAGGACATCTCCGATCAGGACGCCCATATCGCCGGCTTCGTTGTCGAGACCGGCCGCGCGCTCGTGGTGGCGGTCAACAAATGGGATGAGGTCGACGATTACCGGCGAGAGCGGCTCAAGCAGGATCTGGAGCGCAAGCTTCACTTCCTCGCGTTCTCGAAAATGCACTTCATTTCGGCGCTTAAAGGCCAGGGTATCAACGCCGTGCTCAAATCGGTCGATGCGGCATATGCTGCGGCCATGGCAAAGCTGTCGACCCCACGGCTGACGCGCATCCTGCAAGAAGCCGTGGCCAAACAGGCGCCGCCGAAAAACCGGATGTTCCGTCCCAAACTGCGTTACGCTCATCAGGGAGGCAGCAATCCGCCGATTATCGTTATTCACGGTAGCGGACTGGACGCCGTGCCCGCGAGCTATACGCGTTATCTGACGCGCAGCTTCATGGAGGCATTCAGCTTGCAGGGGACGCCAATGCGGATACAATTCCGCTCTTCGACCAACCCGTTTGCCGAAAACAAGTGAAAGCCCACCGAGAATTTGCCTGCGGCGCCCTTGGTGTTGCAGCGCAAAATCCGATAAATTACGAAAACATAACGATAGAGGCTAAAACATGAGTAACAAAGGCCAAATGCTGCAGGACCCCTTTCTCAATACCTTGCGGCGCGAACACGTTCCAGTGTCGGTTTATCTGGTGAATGGCATCAAGCTTCAGGGGCAGATCGAATCCTTCGATCAATATGTCGTATTGCTGAAAAACACAGTCACGCAAATGGTGTACAAACACGCGATCTCCACCGTCGTGCCGGCGCGCCCGGTCAGTTTTCAGCAGCAGGAGCCCAGTGAAGGCAACGACTGAGTTCCGAATTCTGAGCATGCAACTGCAGGCGGGGCAACCGCGTGCTTGATCGGCCCGATGACGGAGAACGGGCGATTCTCGTACAAGTTGATTTCGGTCAGGGTGCTGTAGACGAGCGCCTTGCAGAGCTGGGCCTGCTCGCAAGCAGTGCGGGCGCGCACGTCGAGGGTGTTGTGCGGTGTCGCCGTCGTGCGCCCGATCCGGCGCTATACCTGGGAAAAGGCAAGGCCTCCGAACTGTCCGACATGCTCGAGGCCACTGGCGCCGATCTGGTGATCTTCAACCACGAGCTGGCGCCCGGCCAGCAACGCAATCTTGAGCGTCTGCTCGATTGCCGCGTGGTCGACCGCACCGCGCTCATCCTCGACATTTTTTCGCTACGTGCGAAGAGCCACGAGGGCAAGCTGCAAGTCGAGCTGGCGCAACTGGAGCATTTGTCCACGCGATTGATCCGTGGCTGGACGCACCTTGAGCGCCAGAAGGGCGGGATCGGGCTGCGTGGGCCGGGTGAGACCCAGCTCGAAACCGATCGCCGACTGCTCGGCCAACGCGTGAAAACGCTGCGCGGGCGCCTGGAAAAACTCGAGAACCAGCGGCGCGTCCGACGGCGCGCGCGTGAGCGGCGCGATGTGCTTTCGGTGTCCATCGTGGGCTATACCAATGCGGGCAAGTCCACGCTCTTCAACGCGCTGACCAAAGCGGGCAGCTACGCTGCGGATCAGCTGTTTGCCACTCTCGATACAACCTCGCGGCGCCTTTATTTGGAGGGCGCCGGGAACATAGTGCTGTCGGATACGGTCGGATTCATTCGTGAATTGCCTCACTCGCTTATCGCGGCATTTCACGCCACCTTGGAGGAAACGGTCGGCGCCGATATCCTGTTGCATGTCGTCGATGCGGCCAGTGAAGACCGGGATGCGCAGATCGAGGCAGTCAATACGGTTCTGAACGAGATCGGCGCGGGTGACTTGCCGCAGATTCTGGTCTGGAACAAGATTGACACCAGCGGCATGCCAGCCAAGGTCGATCGGGACGCCTGTGATAGAATCAGCCGCGTTTTTGCCAGTGCGAAAACCGGCGAAGGTTTGAGTCTGCTGCGGGGTGCGCTTGTTGAGGCGGCAGAAACCTTCAGAGCGCGTTCGCACGCTTCGGACGTACCTCGTTCCGACTCCTCCAATTACGATCCATTCCATTCCTAACGGAAAGATTCATGTCGCTTAATGATCCACGCTGGGGAAACCAGGGGAACGAACCAGAGCGGGACGGCGCCAAAAACGGCCCGCCCGATCTCGATGAACTGTGGCGGGACGTCAACCGGCGCCTTGGTCGTTTGTTCGGCCGTCGCGGTGGTGGTGGCGGAAACGGTAGCTCGGGCGGATCCGGCGGATCCAATCTGAGCCCGCGCCAGTTTGGCGGTGGTATCGGCGCACTGGTCGTGCTCGCACTGATCGTGTGGGGCGCCAGCGGTTTCTACATCGTTGATGCAAACCAGCAGGGTGTGGTGCTGCGATTCGGTGAATATGCACAGACCACCGAGCCAGGGCTGCGTTGGCGTCTGCCGTATCCGATCGAAACGCATGAACTGGTCGATGTGACGGGCGTGCGTACGGTCGAGGTCGGCTACCGTGGCACCGAGCGCAATGTAGTGCTGCGTGAAGCCTTGATGCTTACCGATGACGAGAACATCATCAACATCCAGTTTGCGGCGCAGTGGGTACTCAAGAGTCCCGAGGACTATCTGTTCAACAACCGGGATCCGGATGACACGGTGGCGCAGGCTGCGGAAACCGCGGTGCGCGAAATCGTCGGGCGCAACAAGATGGACTTCGTGCTCTACGAAGGGCGTGAAGAGATTGCCGCGCGCGCCAAAGCGTTGATGCAGGGAATTCTCGACCGCTACAAGACCGGCATCGAGATCAGCCAGGTGACGATGCGCAACGCGCAACCGCCGGAGCAGGTCCAAGGCGCATTTGACGATGCAGTCAAAGCGGGGCAGGACAAGGCCCGGCAGCGCAACGAAGGTCAGGCCTATGCGAACGACGTGATTCCGAAGGCCCGCGGTACAGCGGCGCGTCTCGGCGAAGAGGCGGCCGGCTATTCGGCACGCGTGGTCGCCAACGCCGAGGGTGATGCGAGTCGCTTTGACCAGGTACTGATCGAGTACCGCAAGGCACCGCGCGTGACGCGGGAGCGTATGTATCTCGAAGCGATGCAAAGCGTCTATTCAAACACCACCAAGGTGATGATCGACACCAAGGGCAACGGAAATATTTTATTGATGCCGCTCGACAAGCTTATTCAGTCGACAGGCGCCGGTGCGGCAGCGCTCCAGCCTTCGCCTCAACAGGCAGACAACCCGTCGCCGGCCGCACCCTCGCGGAGTGCATCGATTGATGATGTGCGTAGCCGGGATTTCCTGCGCGGCAGCCGTGATGAAGGAGCTCGATGATGCGTGATCGTATGCCCGTTTTTGTCGGCCTTGTATTGTTGATTGTGGTTTTGTTGTCGATGTCGATGTTTACCGTCGACAAACGCCAGTACGCGATCGTCCGTCAGTTCGGTGAGATCAAGAAGGTGATCGAGGCGCCGGGTCTCAACTTCAAGATCCCGCTGATTCAGAACGTGACCTACTTCGAGAAGCGGATTCTGACGCTCGATACCCCCGAGCCGGAGCGCTTCATTACCTCCGAGAAGAAAAATCTGCTGGTCGATCACTTCGTGAAGTGGCGTATCTCGGATCCGCGGCTGTATTTCATTTCCGTTGGCGGCAATGAAGCACGCGCACTCACGCGTCTCGATCAGACGGTGAACGCGGCATTGCGCGAGGAATTCGGCAAACGCACCGTGCACGAAGTGGTTTCCGGCCAGCGCGACGACATCATGGAGAAAATGCGCGAGAAGACAGATCAGGATGCACGCAAGATCGGGGTCCAGATTATCGATGTGCGTCTCAAGCGTGTTGACTTTCCCTCCGAGGTGTCCGAGTCGGTCTATCGGCGGATGGAGGCAGAACGCAAGCGAGTGGCCAACGAATTGCGTTCGGAAGGCTCCGCTAACGCCGAACGCATC
Organism: uncultured Rhodocyclaceae bacterium; assembly: GCA_965364825.1. Lineage (GTDB taxonomy): Bacteria > Pseudomonadota > Gammaproteobacteria > Burkholderiales > Rhodocyclaceae > Nitrogeniibacter. The sequence goes on from CBDTZF010000028.1 coordinate 13,373, forward strand.
CGCGCCGATGCCGATCGCCAGCGCGAGATCATTATCGCCGAGGCGTATCGTGGCGCGCAGCAGGTCAAGGGTGAAGGCGACGCCAAAGCCACGGCCATCTACGCCGAAGCCTTCGGAGATGATGCCGAGTTCTACGCTTTTTACCGTAGTCTCCAGGCCTACAGCGAAACTTTCGCTGACAAGAACGATGTGCTGGTAATCGAACCCAACAGCGATTTCTTCAAGTACATGCAAAAGGGCGGCAGCGCGGGAACGCCGCTGATTGAATGATCTTGGAAACGGTAGTTGGACGCGTAGCGCTCTCGCCAAATGAGTGAAGACTGTCAACAGGGAAAGATGCCACCACTCTCAGGACATTTGTCGAATCCGACAAGCGGTCAACTGCCGATTCCAGGATGAGCTCATCGCTGGTCACGGCAATTGCCTTGGTGCTGATCATCGAAGGCCTGTTGCCGT
>CBDTZF010000029.1:0-13400 GCA_965364825.1 uncultured Rhodocyclaceae bacterium
GCAAACGCTTTCGACAGATTGGCGTCATGCAAACGCTTTTCGGCAATCGACATCAGCAGCGCATGCAAGGTCGCCAGGGTGAACAGGCTGTAGGCGAGCATGGCGACGATGAAATGCGCGCGAAATGCCGGCGAATCCGCCTTGTCGAGCAGATGCGGTGCAGGAAAGAAGGCCGGCAACAGGGCGCACACAGCCGCCGCCGGCATGACAAACGCCTGGAGGCCGTCGAGCCGCGCGTAGAAATTCTCGATCCAGTAAAACAGTACCGCCAGCCAGACCATCAACGAAAGCGCCGTACCAAATCCAAAATGCATTCCTTGGCCAGGAAACAATTCGCCGTGCAGCACCACGCCGTGCGCGATCAGCGCCATCAGCAACGCCGCTTTTTCCCATCCCGACAGCCCACGCCGTGGCGCGTTGCTGGACGGGTGCCAGCGGGTGCGCCAGAAATGCACGCCGAGTGCGGCGTACATCGAGGCAGGCAACAGATGCAGTAGAATCGAGGGCATCCGATAAGTTTACTCCAAGGCCGAAATCCGAACCATCATGCTGGATAATCTGACACAGCGACTGACCAAAGTCGCCAAGACCATCCGCGGCCATGCACGGCTGACTGACGACAACATCCGCGAATCCATGCGTGAAGTGCGCATGGCCTTGCTCGAAGCGGATGTGGCGCTGCCGGTCGTCAAGGCGTTCGTCGACCGCGTGCGCGAGAAGGCCGTGGGGCAGGAGGTGATCGGTTCACTCTCGCCTGGCCAGGCGCTCGTCGGGGTCGTGCATGATGAACTGCGCGCACTCATGGGCGGTGAGCATGAGGGTATCAACCTGGCCACACAGCCGCCCGCCGTGGTGCTCATGGCAGGTCTGCAGGGCGCGGGTAAAACCACCACCACCGGCAAATTGGGCAAGATGCTGCGCGAGCGGCAGAAAAAGAAAGTGCTGGTGGTGTCGGTCGACGTCTATCGACCCGCCGCCATCGAACAGCTCAAAACGGTCGCCGGGCAGGCCGGAGTCGAATTTTTCCCGTCCACAACAACGCAAAAGCCAGTTGACATCGCGCGGGCCGCGCTAAGCCATGCGCGCAAGCACTTCTTCGACGTGGTGTTGGTCGATACCGCCGGCCGCCTCGCAATCGACGAGGCGATGATGGCCGAGATCAAGGCGCTGCATGCTGCCATCAAACCGGTCGAGACGCTGTTCGTAGTCGACGCCATGCTCGGTCAGGACGCCGTGAATACGGCGCAGGCCTTCAACGAAGCCTTGCCGCTCACCGGCGTGGTTCTGACCAAGCTTGACGGCGATGCACGCGGTGGCGCGGCGTTGTCGGTGCGCCATGTCACCGGCAAGCCGCTCAAATTCGCGGGCGTGGGAGAAAAACTTGACGGTCTCGAGGAGTTTCACCCTGACCGCATGGCCTCGCGGATTCTCGGCATGGGCGACATTCTGGGTCTCGTCGAAGACGCCCGCCGCGGTGTCGACGAAGACGAGGCCAAGGCGTTCGCCAAGAAGCTCAAATCCGGCAAGGGCTTCGACTTGAACGATTTCAAGGCGCAGATCGGCCAGATGCGCAAGATGGGCGGTCTCAGTTCGCTCATGGACAAGATGCCGGCGCAGTTTGCGCAGGCAGCCGGTCAGCTGCAGGGCGGGGCGGAAGAGAAAATGGTCGGCCGGGTCGAGGCGATCATCAACTCCATGACGCCGACCGAGCGCACCAAACCGGAAATCCTCAAGGCCTCGCGCAAACGGCGCATTGCCAGCGGCGCGGGCGTGTCGGTGCAGGAAGTCAATCGTCTACTCAAGCAGTTCGAGCAGACGCAGAAGGTCATGAAACAGTTCTCCAAGGGCGGTATGGGGAAAATGATGCGTGGCATGAAGGGGATGTTCCCTGGCGGCGGCATGATGCGCTGAGTGCGCCGGAAAAGTCCGCGCGTGACGAGCCATTCATTGTTCGCTGCAGCACGATGCGCCCTGCTCGAACCTGACCCGGCGCGCAAGTGTGAGTTGACCTCAACCCTGGCTGTCGAAGTGAAAGCGGGGAGTTTGCGCCCCGACGCCAGCGAGCCGCCGCCGGCGCCCGGGACAGACGCTGGACGACCGCTGCGCCCCCCGCTGGTCGCGCCCGCCGCCGTGCCCAATCGGCGCATATCCGGGGTCGAAGGCCACGCGGCGCTCCTCCACGCCGTGGCGCATATCGAGTTCAACGCGATCAACCTGGCGCTCGACTGCGCGTATCGTTTTCGCGAACTGCCGGCCGCGTTTTATACCGGGTGGGTCGAGGTGGCGGCCGAAGAGGCGCATCATTTCAGTCTATTGCGCGCGCGGCTAAATGATCTTGGGTATGACTACGGCGATTTCCCGGCGCACAACGGTTTGTGGGAAATGGCGGTGAAAACCGCGCACGATCCGCTCGCGCGCATGGCGCTGGTGCCGCGTGTGCTTGAAGCGCGCGGGCTGGATGCGACGCCGCCGATGATGCGCAAGCTGCGCGCGGTCGGGGATGCCGATACGCTCGCCATTCTCGAGATCATCCTGCGCGATGAAATCCGCCATGTTGCGCTCGGCGATCATTGGTTTCGCCATTTCTGCGCGCATCGCGGCTTGGAGCCCGAGGCAACGTATCTGGCGTTAATAGACGATCTCGATGCGCCGTGGCCTCGGCCGCCGCTGAATCTTGAGGCGCGCCGTGCTGCCGGTTTTGGTGAACACGAACTGCAGGTGCTGAGTCGTCCGAGGCGCGCACGTCGCGACGATTGAACGCGTTCGGCGACGTCGGGTCACAGCGCCCAGGGACGACTCGTGATACGCCTTGCTGAGCTCGCCAATCGCGTTGCGCGTCACACGGGGCCACGAAAAAAGGGCGGCCAAAGCCACCCTTCTGGACCCAACGGCCGCGTTCCGGTCAGCGCAGACCGGCGATATAGTCCGATAGCGCTTCGATTTCCGGATCGGTCATCTTGAGCGCGATCATGCGCATCATCTTGGCCGGATCGTTGGCACGCTCGCCCGAGCGGAACATCTTGAGTTGCGCGGCGGTGTACTGGGCGAACTGGCCTGCAAGCTGCGGATACTGGATGGGCAGACCCTGGCCGGCGGGGCCATGACAGGCGGCACAGGCGGGCAGCCCCTTGGTCGCATCGCCCGAACGCCACAACTTTTGCCCCAATTCCACGGTTTCCGCGTTCTTGGCCGCCGCGGGATCGAGTTTCTGGTCGGCGAAATAGTGGGCCAGGCCATTCATGTCTTGGTCACTCAATCCCATGACCATACCGTTCATGATGGCATTGACGCGCACCGGCGGATTTCCGTCGGCGCCCTTGAACTCCACCAATTGTTTATAAAGATACTCCGGGATCTGCCCCGCGATCTTGGGGTTTGCTGGCAACGGACTATTGCCGTCGGCGCCGTGACAGGCAACGCAGAGCGTCTCGGCGATCTCCTTACCTTTGGCAAGATCGGGCTCGGCGGCCTTTTCCTGTGCGTGGAGACTACCTGCGGCGAGCATAAGAGAGAGCAGCACGGTGCGCTTCAGCATGGTCTTGGTGTCCTTGGAAAGCCGTCGTGGATTCGTTGAATGCTGATATTCTATAACAGCTTTACGGGTTTGCGCGTCGCAACACCCGCATTCCCGCCACCCCGCCGTCCCTGGCCAATCCATGCCTCTATTCCGACACGCCGCTTTCGAGATTTCCATTGCCGAGCCCAAGGGGCTGCCACCGCCCAACGGCGCAGAGATCGCCTTTGCCGGGCGCTCGAATGCGGGTAAATCCAGTGCCATCAACACGCTCGCAGCGCACACGCGGCTGGCTTACGTCTCGAAAACGCCGGGGCGTACCCAGTTGATCAACTTTTTCCGACTGCGTAACGGTGCGGTGCTGGTCGATCTGCCCGGCTATGGCTATGCCGATGTGCCGGAGAAGATACGGCGTCAATGGAAGGGGCTGCTCGAAAACTATCTGCAGGAACGGTCCAACCTCATCGGCCTGGTGCTGATCATGGATTCGCGCCGTCCTCTGACTGAGCTGGATCGCCAGATGCTGGGCTGGTTCGCGCCGAGGGGCCGTCCAGTACACATTTTGCTTACCAAGAGCGACAAGCTGTCGAAGAACGAAGCGGCGAGCGCGCTGGTAAGTACGCGCAAGGCACTGTCCGAGTGGGGCGACGCGGTGACGGTGCAATTGTTCTCCAGCCTCAAGAAAACCGGCATGGACGAAGTCGAATCGATCGTCGCCGGCTGGCTCAAGGCTGTGGGAGACGAGATACCGGTGTACGTGCCTTTGGCCGAAACAAAAGAAAACCCCCGGCCAAAGGGGAGGAAAGCCGGGGGTTGAATACCCTGCTTTGGTGGCAGGGCGCCCGCTCAGGGAGGTGAAAGCGGGAGACAGCGATTGCCATCTATTGGCTAGATCAAAGCGCGCGCCCAAAGTTCCCGTCAAACTGTTCTCTTTTACATTCTGAAGCGATCGGGTGAGTGCATGAACCAGAATCCTGTTTTTCCCGCAGTCCGCATGCGCCGCATGCGCCGCGACGACTTTTCTCGCCGTCTCATGCGCGAGAACGTGCTGACCACCAACGACTTGATCTACCCGGTCTTCATGCTGTCCGGCAACGGCCAGCGTCAGACCGTGGCGTCGATGCCCGGTGTCGAGCGCTTGTCGGTCGATCTGTTGTTGGGCGTGGCGGAACAGGCACTCGAACTCGGTGTGCCGGCGCTGGCACTGTTTCCGGTGGTCGAGGCGGAGAAGAAGAGCGAGCAGGCCGAAGAGGCGTGGAATCCCGACGGCCTTGTGCCCGCCGCGGTACGCGCGCTCAAGCAACGCTTTCCCGACCTCGGCGTGATCACCGACGTCGCCCTCGACCCGTACACCAGTCACGGACAGGACGGACTGCTCGACGAAACCGGCTACGTGATGAATGACGAAACGCTCGAAGCACTGGCCAAGCAGGCACGTAGCCATGCCGACGCCGGTGCTGACGTGGTCGCGCCATCCGACATGATGGATGGTCGGGTGGCACGCATTCGCGCCGAGCTTGACGGCGGTGGCCACGCGCTCACGCGCATCCTCGCCTATTCGGCCAAGTATGCGTCGAGTTTTTACGGCCCATTCCGCGATGCGGTCGGCTCGGCGGGCAATCTCGCCGGCGGCAACAAATACACCTACCAGATCGACCCCGCGAACTCCGACGAGGCGATGCGCGAAGTGTCGCTCGACATCAGCGAAGGCGCCGACATGTTCATGGTCAAGCCCGGCATGCCATATCTGGACATCGTGCGGCGCGTCAAGCACGAGCTGGGGGTGCCCACCTACGCCTACCAGGTGAGTGGCGAGTTCGCCATGCTCAAGGCGGCGGCGATCAATGGCTGGCTGGACGAGCGCGCATGCGCGCTTGAGGCGCTGGTGGCGTTCAAACGTGCCGGCGCGGACGGCGTGCTCACCTACTTCGCGCTGGATGCGGCGCGATGGCTGCGGGAGATGCGTTGAGCTTTACGCCGCCGAATCCATGCGATTCAGCGGCTGAAACCGAGCTTTCCGGCCGCCCGCGACAGGCCAAGCACACTGGATAGCTGCACGTCGACGAATGCAGGGCGGCCATGTTCGCGGCTGATCCAGACCGTCTTCATGCCCATCCGCTTGGCCGTTTTTAGGTTGTTTAGACTGTCTTCAACAAGAATGCAGCGCCGGGCCGCAATGTGGTTGCGGCGCAGCACCTCCCGGAAGGCGCGCGCGCTCGGCTTGGGCGTCAGCCGCATCTGTTCAACGGCGAAAACGCTATCGAAGCAGGCATCAACGCCCATTACCGCGAGCACCGCGCAGGCATAGTGTTTCGGAGCATTTGAAAAAACGATTTTTTGACCCGGCAGACGATTCAGCCGATGGCGCAGCGCACGATCGAACACTACCAGATCGTGCAATCGGTCGAAGCGATGAGTCTCTCGCAAAAAATGCGCTGGATCGGTGCCGTGATGGCGGATCAGTCCGAGCAGTGTGGCGCCGTAGCGATGCCAGTAGGTCACCCGCAAATCGTCGGCGGCATGCGAATCGACGCCGATATGTTCGGCAATATAGGCCGTCATCGCGGCATTGATGTGCGGAAAGATGTGTGCGCTGGCGTTGTGCAGCGTGTTGTCCAGATCGAACAACCAGACGGGGTGTGTCATCACGCCCGCGACGGCCGGGACTGGAAACGGATCACTGCGCGGCCGTCTTCAAGTGTTTTCGGCTCGGGTTTCCAGGCATGGCCATAGACGACCTCGAAAGTGGCGGGCAGGCGGCCGTCGTCGCGTTGGCCATCGTAAAGCGCCCGCGCGCGCTCCCACAGCGCCCGCGCGCCCAGACCGCGCCGGCGCGCCGCACTGGCGTTGGTGCTACCCGAGAGGCGCAAATCAGCAATCAGGGTTTCGAAATCCGGATAGGTCAGCGTCAGCGTATCCATATCCATCACCGGATTTTCGAAACCGGCGCCGACCAGCGCGTCGCCGATGTCGTGCATGTCGATGAAGCGATGCACGTGAACGCCTTTCGCATCGCCCAGCGCGTTGCGCAATTCCTTGAGCGTGTCCGGGCCGAGGGTGGCGAACATCAGCATGCCGCCGACCCGCAGTACGCGATGAATTTCCCTGAGCGCGGTCGTTGGGTCGTCCAGCCAGTTGAGCATCAGATTCGACCACACCATGTCGAAATGCGCGCGTGCGAAGGGCAGGGCGTTGGCGTCTGCGGCGACCCGCGCGATGCCGCGCTGGCGACGGATCAGGCGCGCCATCCAGCCGGTCGATGCGGGTATGCGGGCAAGCATCGCGGGTGACAGATCAGCGCCAACGCATGTCGCGTCGGGGTAACGGCGTACCAGCGCGGCCAGATCGCGCCCGGTGCCGCAGCCCAGGTCGAGCACGCGTGACGGTGTATGGATGATGCCCTCAAGCCGCGCATCCATCTGTTCGCTGGTTGCGCGGGCCAATACGTCGACGGAATCGTAGCTGGCTGCGGCCTTGTCGAAATGCCGCCGTAGTTGCCGTCGATCAAGCTGAAAGGAGTCTGCCATCAAGCGCCCGCATTGCCGTCAGTGCCACAGCGCAGGTCGTCGTCGCGGGTCGGCACTGCAGTGACGATGCTTCGGTGGCGGATCGCAAGGCCCGCGCAACACTGCGTGATCGACGACTTTGTCATATATCGCATTTCCGATGTAACTTGCAGCCATGAATGCTCCCCGAACGTCGCCCGCCATGTCAAACCGCTTGCCGTTCTGGCGCCGCGGGCTCAGCGCACTGGCGCATGACGTGTTGCCGCAGCACTGCGTGATGTGCGCGCTGCCCAGCCGCGAGGGCCCGTTGTGTGTGCCCTGTGCGGGGTCACTGCCCATGGCGCCTGCGGGATGCCCTCAATGTGCGGTGGCCGGTTTGTCGAGTCATGCGTGCGGACAATGCCAGCGGCGACCGCCAGCGTTCGACCGCAGCGATGCGCTGCTCGCCTATGTCATGCCCGTCGACCGGCTTATACAGCGGCTCAAGTATGCGCATGACTTCGCCGTTGCCCGCGCCTTCGTTGCCGCCACGTTGGCATATGCGAGTCGCCCGGATGTTGACCTTATCGTGCCGGTGCCGTTGCATCCCCAGCGCCTGAGGGAACGGGGCTTCAATCAGGCGGTGGAAATCGCGCGTCCGCTGGCACACGCCTGGAGGCTACCGCTTGAAGTTCACGCCGCTGAGCGCACGCGGCTGACGCCGCCGCAAGCCGGCCTCCCGTGGCGCGAACGGCATCGCAACCTGCGCAATGCATTCGCGTTTGCGCATGATCTCACGGGAAAACGCGTGCTGATCGTCGACGACGTGATGACCACCGGCGCCACGCTCAACGCGCTTGCGCGCTGTCTGAAGTCGGCAGGCGCGAGTGAAGTGGTCAACTGGGTGATTGCCCGCACGCCGCCACCACGTTGAAAGCCCTCGCGCTTGTCGTCACAATGGCGCCCCATGTTTCATGTCGTTCTCCATCAGCCGGAAATTCCGCCCAACACCGGCAATATCATTCGTCTGTGCGCCAATACAGGCGCGTCACTGCATCTGATCAAGCCGCTGGGTTTTGTGCTCAGCGACAAAGCCGTGGCGCGTGCGGGGCTGGACTATCACCACATGGTCGGCGTCAAAGAGCACGAGAGTTGGGCGAGCTTTCGCGATGACGTGCCGGGCGGTCAGGTTTTTGCGTTGACCACGCATGGCAGGCGCTGCTACGCGGATGCCGCCTTTCGCCCGGGTGACGTGCTGCTGTTCGGTTCAGAAACGCGTGGCTTGCCCGATTGGCTGCATGACGAACTCAAGCCAGAGAATCGCTTGCGCGTGCCGATGAAACATCCCAGTCGCAGCATGAACCTGTCCAATGCCGTTGCCGTGGTGCTGTATGAAGCGTGGCGGCAGTGTGGTTTCGGCGATGATTCTTGATTTTCTGTGGTGGGTTACTCGCTGCGCGGCTCACGCGCGAGCAGTGATTCGACCGCGTCGCGTGCGCTCATGCTGCCGGTGAGAACCGCATTGACCGCTTCGGTGATCGGCATTTCGACGTTGTGACGCGCGGCCAGCGCGATCGTCTCAAACGTTGTGGACACGCCTTCCGCGACATGGCCCAGTTCGGCGAGGATGCGATCGAGCGGGACGTCCTGAGCCAGTTGCAGGCCGACGCGCCGGTTACGGGACATATCGCCGGTACAAGTCAACACCAGGTCGCCCAGACCCGCCAGACCCATCAGGGTTTTCTGCCGACCGCCCAGTGCGCGGCTCAGACGCGCGATTTCAGCGAGGCCGCGGGTGATGAGGGCGGCGCGGGTATTCATGCCGAATCCCAGTCCGTCGGAAACACCGGCAGCGATCGCCATGACATTTTTCACCGCGCTGCCGACTTCGGCGCCGACGACGTCGCTGCATGCGTAAATACGAAGGCGCGGCTGATGAAGTGCCTGCGCCCATTCGCGAGCCGGCGTCAGATCGTTGGAGGCGAGGGTAATAGCGGCAGGCAGGCCGTTGGCGATCTCGGGCGCGAAATTCGGACCGGTCAGTACGCCGCACGGATACGTCGAACCAAGGCTCTCGGCGACCATTTCATGCGGCAGCTTGCCCGTGCCGGCCTCGAATCCCTTGCACGCCCACAGCACGGGGGCGTCAGTACCGCTTTGTGCAAGGCGCTCGGCAATGCCGCGCAATCCCGACACCGGCGTTACCACCACGTGGAGTTCGGCGTGGCGCATGACCGCATCGAGATCGGGGTCGAGCTTCAATTCGTCGGGAAAGCGCGGACCGGGCAGCAGCGCCTGATTGCTGCGCTCGCGATCGCAGACTCGAAGCGCCTCTGCATTGCGCCCCCAAAGCGTGGTTTCGTGGCACCGGGCAAAAGCCATCGCCAGTGCCGTGCCCCATGCGCCGGCGCCATAAACGGATATCTTCATCGCGCCACCTCGTGCGAGTTTGCGAGCAAATCAAGCGGGAATCAGTAGCCCCAAACGTCTACGCGGCGAACATAGCCGCGATCCCCGTCGGCGTGCCGTATCGGTAACCAGTTGCCTTTTGGTGGCCCGGCGACCTGGAGAATCACGCCCCGGGTCGCTTCGAACCGCGTTGCTGCATCGTCGGCCGCCGCGTCGCGGACAGAAGCGCGCTCGGCAGTGACCATGACCGATTGCGCGTCAGAAAGAGCGTTCCGCGCGATCCACGCCAAGCGTCCGCTGCGGTCACGAATCTTGACCCACTTTTCGAGCGTGACGATGACTTCGAGCGGTGTGCCGGCCGATACCACCAGCACGCGCTTGCCCTTCTGCGTCGGCGTGTCGTAAAGAATGGCGGGTGCAGCCACGGAACGATAGTCGAGCGCGCTCGCTGTTGGGCTGAACACGCCCGCAAGCAAGCCAAGGACAGCGACGGTGCCGCGAAATCTCACTGGACCGGAGCACCCTGCGCTTCGGCGACCGCTTCCTGCGCCTGCTTCTGGCGAGCATGAAACAGCGCTTCGAAATTCACCGGTGCCAGCAGCACCGGCTGGAAGCCGGCGCGCGTTACGGCGTCGGAAACGGCTTCGCGCGCGTAGGGGAAAAGAATGTTGGCGCAGCCGATCATCATGATCGGCTCGACATCGCTTTCGGGCACGTTGCGAATCTGGAAAATTCCGGCCTGCACGGCTTCGACGAGAAAGATCGTTTTTTCGTCGTTGACCTTGGCGGTGACGGTGACATGCAGCGCCACTTCGAAAATGCCCTCATCAACACGTTTGCCTTCGGTGTTCAAATTCACGTTGACCTGCGGCGTTTCACGCTCGAGAAACACCTGCGGTGCGTTCGGCACTTCGACTGACAGGTCGCGGATGTAGAGCTTCTCGATGGTAAATACCGGCTGTGGTTTTTCGGCTTCGGGCTGCTTGGCTTGGGTTTCGTCGGTCATCGTATGGCCTTGGTTTAAGTAACAGGATGTGTGATGTCAGGCAGTTTCGCCTGCCAATAGTGAATCGAGCTTGCCGGCGGAATCCAGCGCAAAGAGGTCATCGCAGCCGCCCACGTGCGTATCGCCGATGAAAATCTGCGGCACGGTGCGGCGACCGCCGCTACGGGTCATCATCTCTTCGCGGCGCGCCGGATCGAGGTCCACACGGATCTCATCGATCGCGTCCACGCCCTTGCGCTTGAGCAAGGCTTCGGCGCGGACACAATAGCCGCACCCCGCCGTGGCGTACATTTGAACCTGAAAACGGCATTTGACCGCTTGCCGGCTCCGATCATTGGCTGTGGGCATTCGAATCTTTGCTCCTAACCGGCGTCAGCCGTTTGATGAATGCGCTACACGCCCGATTGCACGACTGGCGGGCCGCCGGGCTGCGTTGCTCGTCATAGCAGGGGCCGCTCCTGCGTCTTCCTCGCGCCTTGTCAGACGACCCGCCAGTCGCACACTCGGGCGCATCCAAATGCCGTTTTCAGGTTGAACATTTTGCGTCATATCTACTTTCTCTTGCGGCTCACCGGCTGTCCGGCTTGTTGCCAAGCGTTGAGTCCGCCCTGGAGGTTATAGACTTTTTCAAAACCCTGTTTGCGCAGCGTGCCGACTGCCGCTGCAGAGCGGGTACCGACGCCGCAACACAGAATGATCGGGGATTGCTTGTACTTTGCCAGGTCGCCAACACGCTTTTCCAGCGCCGCAAGCGGAATGTGCTTTGCATTGGGAATGTGGCCCTGTTGAAAGTCGTTCTGGTCACGAAGGTCGACCATGAGTGCGTCCTCGCGATTTATCATCAATGTGGCCTGTACAGGCGACAGGCTGCTGCCACCGCTGTGCTGGCGGAATGTTTCAAATAACAGAAACGAGCCGCTGACGGCGGCCAGCGCAGCCCAATACCAGTTGTTCTGCAAAAACTCCACGAATCGTTCCTTTCATGAATCACCGGCGCACGTGGCGCCGGCAGTGGTGGGTGTCACGCCGAGTCGACCGACACGTCGCAGAAGACTTCGCGCATGAGCACGATCAACTGCAGGGTTCGCCGATCCCCGACGCGATAATAGACACGGTTGGCATCCTTTCGCGTGAGCAGGACACCCTTGTCGCGCAAGATTGCCAGATGCTGGGAGATGTTGCTCTGGGATGTGCCGACGGCTTCGACGATGTCCTGAACGCAGAATTCACCTTCGCCGATGATGCAAAGAATCTTCAGTCGCAGCGGATGCGAGATGGCTTTGAGCGCCCGCGCGGCGGTTTCAATTTGCTCGGTCTTGCCGGCGAGATCAACGACGGGATGAGTGTTCACGATCAGCGATCGATAGAATGACGACGAATAATATAAAATACCACTTTTTGCCGACGCTAATAGTCCTCGGCCCTTGGTCGGGCGGCGATGTGCGGCAAAGCGCGTTGCGCTCCTCTAACTATAGCGAGTTGGTGCCCTGAATGTTCAAGATCGTTTTGCTCCGTCACGGAGAGTCCTGCTGGAACAGACAAAACCGGTTCACCGGCTGGACTGATGTCGACCTTTCGGTTGACGGGGTAGAAGAGGCGCATGTCGCCGGCCGCCGCTTGCGTGAAGAAGGCTTCATGTTCGATGTGGCCTTCTCGTCGGTCCTGATGCGTGCCAACAAGACGCTCAATATCGTGCTTGAGGAACTGGCTGCAACCTGGCTGCCGGTGCAGCATACATGGCGTTTGAACGAGCGCCATTACGGTGCGCTGCAAGGGCTGCACAAGGCGGAGACGGCGGCACAGTACGGTGATGAACAGGTGCTTATGTGGCGCCGTTCCTACGATACGCGGCCGCCCGAGCTGGAAGAAGGCGACGAGCGCCTGACGCCGCACGATCCGCGTTATTCCGATCTGCCGCCGGGCCTGTTCCCGCGCACCGAATGCTTGCAGGACACCGTGGCGCGTGTCGTCCCCTACTGGAGCACGGTCATCGTGCCGCGCATCATGGCGGGGGATCGCGTGCTCGTCGTGGCCCACGGCAACAGTCTGCGCGCCTTGATCAAATATCTCGACGTGATCAGCGACGCGGAGATCGTCGGTTTGAACATCCCGACGGCGCAACCACTGATTTACGAACTCGATGAGAATACCCTCAAGCCGATCAGGCGCTACTACCTTGCTGACGAAGAGACCATTCAGGCCGGGCAAGCGGTGGTGATGGGCCAGGGTAAAGCAAAGGCCTGATTCCGGTGTTGTCACCGGCCCGGATCGTGTGCATCGTGGCGCTGCTGCTGGGCGGCATTTCCATGGGCCATCCGGCTGTCGCCGCGAGCAATGCTGGAGCGGCGAAGGCCGACCTTGATGCGGTCAAGTCGCGCTTGCGTGAGGCGGAAGCTCGACTTGCCGAAGTCGAACGTTCGCGCGCGGCGGCCGAAAAAGCACTCGCGGCGTCGGAAAAATCGGTTTCCCGCAGCAAGCGCCGAATGCGCGAACTGGTGACAAAGCGCAAGCGGCTTGAGGGTGAACTCGCGTCGATTCGCGAACAGTTGCGCCAAACCCAAACACAGATTGACGCCGGCCGCGCGGCGCTTGGGCGCTGGCTACAACGCTACTATCAATATGGCGGTGAGCCAGGCGTGGGTCATTTGTTGAGCGCGCGCGAGCCGAACCAAATGGCCCGCGATGCACTTTACCTCGAACGGATCGGCAGGCAGAAACAGGCCATCGTTTCGCGTCTGCGAACCGCCGAGCGCATGCAGGCCGAGCAGGCACGCGAGGCAGAGGCACGCGAAGCACAGGCGAAAGAACTTGAATCACAGCACGCGCACGAAGCAACCAAACTCGCAAAGGAACGGAAGCGGCGGGCAAAGATTCTCGCCGGGCTTTCCGCGCAAGCCAAAACCCAGCGCCAACAGGTGAGCGCGCTCAAGCGCGATGAGGCAACGCTGGCTGGGGTGATCAAGCGCATCGAACGCACCGCAAGCTT
>CBDTZF010000030.1:0-13273 GCA_965364825.1 uncultured Rhodocyclaceae bacterium
CCTTGGGCGCCATCACGCTATCCACGCCGGCCAGCGTCACGCCGCGCAGGATGAACGGCGCCACGGTGGCCGGGAAGTCCATGCCGCCGGCCAGACCGCAGCACGCCACGGTGCCGCGGTAACGCGTGGTTGCGCACACATTGGCGAGGGTGTGACTGCCAACGCTGTCGATCGCGCCGGCCCAGCGTTCCTTGCCGAGCGGTTTGCCGGGTGCGGAGAACTGTGCGCGGTCGATCACGTCAGTTGCGCCGAGCGAGCGCAGGAAATCCGCCTCCTCCAGGCGACCGGTCGATGCGACGACCTTGTAGCCGAGCCGCGCGAGCAGTGTCACTGCCACGCTGCCGACGCCGCCGTTGGCACCCGTGACGAGGATTTCTCCATCCTCCGGCTTGACGCCATGGCGTTCGAGCGCCATCACGCACAGCATGGCGGTATAGCCGGCGGTGCCGATCGCCATTGCCTGGCGCGACGTAAATTCGCCCACCAGCGGCACCAGCCAGTTGCCATTGAGCCGCGCCTTCTGTGCCAGGCCCCCCGGATGCGTCTCGCCCACACCCCAGCCGTTGAGTACGACATAGTCGCCCGGATCGAAATCGGGATGCTCGCTGTCGGCCACGGTGCCGGCCAGGTCAACGCCCGGCACCATCGGAAACTTGCGCACCACCGGCCCCTTGCCGGTAATTGCCAAGCCGTCCTTGTAGTTGAGCGTCGAGAATTCGACGTTCACGGTCACGTCGCCTTCGGGCAGGTTGGATTCATCGCACGACTTCAATGCCGCGCGATAACCGGCATCGTCCTTTTCAATCACAATCGCTTGGTACATCACTCTCTCCTTGTTGAATGTGTCGCGCACGGCCGCACGCTCAGCGTGCGAGCGCTTTGAGAAAACCTTCGAGGAAGATATGCAGCGGCGCCGGGCTGTTTACCAGTTTGGCGCGCAACACCGCCCCTTCCCAGCCGGTCCAGAAAAATGCCGCCATACGCGCGCAATCGACGTCCGCGTCGATCTGGCCGGCCTGTTGTGCCGCCTGTAGACAGCGCGTCATGCGCGCCTCCCAATCCTGTAAAACATCCTCAAGCTGGGCACGAAACGCCGCTGGAAGATTCGCCAATTCCTGGCCCAGATTACCGACCAGACACCCTCGGCGAAAGTCGAAACGCGCCATGCCCTCAGCGGCGTTGTCGACGAAGGCCGAGATACGCGTCAGCGGCGCGCGCGCTTCATCGCACAGCACGTGATCGAGCTTGCGCGCGAAATACTCGGCGTAACTCGAAATGACCTCACGGCCAAAGGCCTGCTTGCTGTCGAAGTAATGATAGAACGAGCCTTTGGGCACACCCGCCTGGCGCAGGATGGTGTCGATTCCGGTGGCCGAAAAGCCGGTCTCGGTCAGCATCGCCACGCCACAACGCACGAGCATCTCGCGCGTATCGAACTGATCGTCGATTCGCCTCGGGGGACGTCCGCGACGACGCGGAGCTGGCATTACGTTGCTCATGAGGTAGGTTATAGACCGATCGGCTAGAAATACAAGCTCATCAATGTAACAACCCCCTTGTCATCGCCACTGCGCGCATCACCATGCCTCGCCCACAAACGCTGAGCGCGGCGGCGGGCCAGCGTGCGATCGGCGTCATTCCGGCGCACAATGGCACGCCCTAAACTCCACTGCAATGCGTGCCGTAGACATCGAATGTGACAAAACCCCTGGCAGCGAAAATTGATGCAAAAGCGTCGACCACCTCAGACCGATGTCTCCATGACACGGCGATTTCGCAGCGTGAGCATGATCTGCAGGACGAACCTCGCCAACGACGCACGACGATTCGGCCTTCGCGCGCCCGCATCATCCGGGCTTGATTCGGCGCGACAAGGCATTGTGTTTCCTGCAGCGGGTGGCACCGACACCTTCCTTGCGCGCGCTGCCGCGTGCCTCGGGCGCTGATCATGCAACGCATCGACAATCAGGTTCTGGCCAATATCCTGCTGCTCCAAACCGCGCTGCAGGCCGCACCGAACGAATCCCACCTGCTTGCCGACGTGGCACGGGGGTTGTCAAGCATTCCGGGCACAAGCGACTGCCAAGTGTTCGCCGACGGCGCGTTGACGCCGCCAGGCGATGCCGACGCCTGCCGACGCTTTACGTTGAGCACGCAAGGCGCGCACTACGGCGAAATACGGTTTGTGGTGGTCGACCGGAGCGCATTCGCGCTCTACGAGCCCTACATTCTCAGCACCGCCCATTTCGTCGCGCTGTGGATCGAGAGCCGCCGCCACCAGGCCGCGCTCGAATCGTTCAATGAGCGGCTCGAACAGCAAGTCAGCGAACGCACTGCGGCACTCACCGACAGCGAAAGCCGCTATCGGCTGCTGGTCGAGCACCAGACTGACCTGGTGGTTAAGGTCGACGCCGACGGACGCTTTCTTTTTGCCAGCCCGTCCTATTGCCGCGCGTTCGGTAAGACCGAGGCCGAGCTGCTTGGCAATACCTTCATGCCGTTGGTGCACGAGGATGACCGGGAAAGCACGGCACGCGAAATCGCCACGCTTTTCCATCCGCCACACACCGCGTACGTGGAGCAGCGCGCAATGACGCAGAGCGGGTGGCGCTGGCTGGGCTGGATGGACACCGCGGTCGTGGACGCACGAGGGAAGGTAAACGCCATCATCGGCGTCGGCCGCGACATCACCGAGCACAAGCAGGCCAATATCGCCCTGCACGAAAGCGAGGCGCGCTACCGGGAGGTGTTCAATCAGCACTTCATGTTCATGGGCATTCTCGCGCCCGACGCCACGCTGCTCGAAATCAACGATCTGGCCTTGCGCACCCTCAATGTCACCCGGCAGGAATGTCTGGGCAATCCCGCCTGGGAGCTTCCCGCCTGGAAGGACATGCCCGACGCCCGCAAGGTATGGGAGACACGTCTGGCCGAGGCCGCCAGCGCCGAGAGCCCGGTCGTGACCCGGGAAGTGTTCCATGATGCCAAAGGGCGCCTTCGCCACGCCGACGGCGCCACCACGGCCATTCGCGACGAAACCGGGCTCCTCATCTACTACCTCATTCAGGCCAGCGACATTACTGATCGCCGCCAGGCCGAGGCAGACCGCAATGCGCTGATGGCTGAACTCCAGACCCTCAACCAGGAACTGGAGCAGCGCGTACGCGAGCGCACGGCCGCGCTGGAAAACGTCAACAAGGAGCTGGAGTCCTTCACCTACTCGGTCTCCCACGATCTGCGGGCGCCGCTGCGCGCGGTCACCGGCTTCGCCCAGATTATTGCCAAACGGCACAGCGACCGGCTGGACGAAGAAGGCCGCCACTATCTCGACAATGTGGTCACCTCCGGTCAGTACATGAGCACCTTGATCGAGGATTTGCTGCGTTACGCGCGCATCGGTCGCTCCGCCATTCATCTGCGCCCGGTACCGCTCGATGCCGTGCTGGCGCGCCTCAACACCACCTTTGCGGCACGCCTGACCGAAGCCGGAGCACGGCTGCATATCGAGAATCCGCTCGCCACGCCGCTTGGCGACCCAACCCTGATTGGGCAAACTCTCGGTAATCTGATCGACAACGCTTTGGTCTACCGAAGCCCGGACAGGGTTCCAGAGATCACCGTTACGGCGCGCCGCACCGATGAACATGTGATGATCAGCGTCGCGGACAATGGTATTGGCATCGAGCCGGAATATCACGAAAGAATCTTTGAAGCGTTCCAGCGTCTGCATAGCCGGGCGGAATATCCCGGCAGCGGCATCGGCCTGGCGATCGTCGCCAAGGCCACTCACCTCATGGATGGTGAAGTGACAGTGACTTCCGAGCTCGGCCAGGGCACCCGCTTCGACATCTCGCTGCCGGCGGCACCGTCGCCCGATTCAGTCCCCCCGGCAGGACAGCACGCATGACCCGACCCGCCTGCATTTTGCTGATCGACGACAATCCGATGGATGTCGAACTGGCGCTTGACGCCTTTCGTGAAGCCCACCTCACCAACCAGATTGAAGTCGCCGAGGATGGCGAAAGCGGACTCGACTACCTGACCGGCGAGGGGCGCTACACCGACCGCGCGCGCTATCCGGTGCCCGACATCATCTTGCTCGACCTCAAGATGCCGCGCGTCGACGGCTTCGAGGTGCTGCGTCGCATCAAGGTGATGCCGAAGCTCAAACGCATTCCCGTGATCATTCTCACCTCGTCCCGCGAAGAGGGTGATCTGGCGCTATCGTATGACGTCGGCGCCAATTCGTATCTCGTCAAACCGGTGTCTTTCAGCGGCTTCGTCGACATCGTGCAGCAGATCGAAGACTACTGGTTGACGCTGAACGTCGCCGCACCGCTTGACGGTCCGTAAGACCGCACCATGCCGCTTTCCGTCCTTATCATCGAAGACCAAGCGACCGACGCCGAGCTGACCACGCTTCGGCTGCGCGACGACGGCTTCGACGTCGAGTCACTGCGAGTGGTGGAGACCGAGGCGCAGTATCTCGCCGCGCTCGACGCGCATCCCGACCTCATCCTGTCGGACTGGCGCCTGCCCCGCTTCAGCGGTCAACGCGCGCTCGAATTGCTGCGCCTGCGCGGCGAAGACATCCCTTTCATCATTCTTTCCGGCAGCATTGGTGAAGAAGCGGCAATCGACGCGCTGCACCAAGGCGCCAGCGATTACGTGCTCAAAGACCGGCCAGCCCGGCTCGGCGAGGCGGTGCGCCGTGCGCTGGGTGAAAAACTGCTACGCCAGCAGCACGTGGTGGCACAAGGAAAATTGCGTCTCGCCGACCGGGCCTTCCAGAATACCGCCGAGGGCATCGCGGTCACCGACACCGAGGGCGTGATCGTCTCGGCCAACCCGGCCTTCGAGGCGATTACCGAATATTCGGAGGCCGAATCGCTGGGCCGCGACATGCACATGCTGCACTCCGAGCGGCATGAGCCGGACTTCTACCGCCAACGCTGGGAGAGCCTGAAAGCAACCGGGCAGTGGCGGGGCGAGACCTGGAATCGCCGCAAGAGCGGTGAGGTGTACCCCGAGTGGCTCACCATCAGCGCGGTGCGCGACGAAAACGGGGTCGTTACGCATTATGTGTGGGTGTTCAGCGACATCTCTCAAATCAAGCAGGCACAGGCACAGATCGATTTTCTCGCGCACCACGACGCGCTGACCGGGTTGCCCAATCGCAGCCTGTTTCAGGACCGGCTTGACCATGCGCTGGCGAACGCGCGGCGAACGCCACGCACCCTTGCCATTCTTTTCATTGACCTCGACCGTTTCAAGAAGGTCAATGACACCCTCGGCCATCCGGTCGGCGACGATCTCTTGCTCGAGGTCAGCCGCCGCATGAGTGACGCCATTCGCGCCGCCGATACGCTGGCCCGTGTCGGCGGCGATGAGTTTGTGCTGCTGCTCGAAGACGATGTCACGGAGCGACAGGCCGCAACGGTGGCGCGCAAGCTCATCGATGTGCTGGCGCAGCCACTCACCATCGCCGGCCACACGCTGGTCATCACCGCAAGCATCGGTATCAGCCTCTACCCCGATGACGGCGACGACGCGGACACGCTGGTGCGCCACGCCGACCGCGCGATGTACGAAGCCAAGCAACGGGGCCGCAATCACTTCCAGTTCTTTACCAAGGCGCTCACCGAGGGGGCATTCGAACGCCTGGTGATGGAAAACGAGTTGCGCGGCGCGCTCGGCCGCGGCGAACTCGTCCTGCACTACCAGCCGCTGGTCGATCCGGCCAGCGCAGAACTGCTCAGCGTGGAAGCGCTGGTGCGCTGGCAGCACCCCGAACGCGGGCTCGTTCCACCCGACCGCTTCATTGGCCTGGCCGAGGAGATGGGGATCATCGGCGAAATCGGTGCGTGGGTGCTCGACACCGCCTGCCACCAGCTGGTGCAATGGGACGCCGAAGGATTAAGCATACCGCGGGTGTCGGTCAATCTATCGATGCAGCAGATCGATCGCGACGGGCTGGTGGAACGGGTGCGGGACACGCTAAAGCGCAGCGGCTTGGCCGCACAACGTCTTGAGCTGGAAGTCACCGAGTCGATGTTGATGCGAAACCCGGAACACAGTTGCGGCGTTCTCAACGCCCTCAAGGCGCTGGGCACGCAACTCGCCGTGGACGACTTCGGCACCGGCTATTCAAGCCTCGCCTATCTAAAACGCCTGCCGCTGGACCGGCTCAAGATCGACCGGTCTTTCGTGTGCGATATCGGCACCGACACCAATGATGAAGTGATCATCCGCGCGATCATCGCGCTGGCGCGCAGCCTCGGGCTGCAGACCGTCGCCGAAGGGGTGGAAACGGCGGCGCAGGCCGAATTCATTCGTCGCGAAGGCGCCGACATCGCGCAGGGCTACCATTTCGGCCGCCCGCAAACGGCCGACGCGCTTACGACCGCCACCGCAAACGCACGGGACGGCCACGACGTTAGCGTTGCATCGGCACCGTCCAGCTGAGCGACGATACGACGACCGCGGTGGTCAAGGTACAGGCGAGCAGCATGTACAGACTCGGCGCGAAGAAGGGATTTTCGATATTGAGTAACATGTGGGCGGTCCTTCGTGGAATGCAACGCCTACACGATTGCATGCCGAGCGCCGCAGCGGCTAGCGCGAACGCGCTTCATCGTGACGGAATCGCCACTGAGCGTCGTATTTTCAACAAAAATACAACAGCCCGTAGTTGACGTCCTGCGCGGGATCGTTATAGCGATACCCGGACTCGCTGACGTCCGCAGTAACAAGCGCCGCCATCCTCGACCGTCCGGGCGCTCCCGCCTTCGACGCCAATCGCCGCGGTGCCGCAAGCCAAGTCCGCATCAACACGCGTTCGCCATCATGACCGCACAATGCGATCATCCTGGAAACGGTAGCCGCACACTCGTGCGTGTCCAACTGCCGTTTCCAGGATCATCACAGCCAGCCCATTTTTTGCCGGAGTTTCCCGACGCATGAAAGAAAAAAAATACGCTGATTCGTACGCCCACAACTTCCCCACTGCCGAATTTGAAGCCAAGGCGGCGCAACAGCCTTCCCCCTACGACGGACCAGGCAGTTCATTCCGCATGGCCTTTGCCGACAGCGAATTTCTGCTGCGCCAGGAACTGCGCCCCGTGCGCCTGCAGCTCGAACTGCTCAAGGCAGAGATGATCCAGCAGGAACAAGGAGTTGACGCCACCGTGGTGGTATTCGGCAGCGCGCGCTTCAAGTCACCCGAAGCGGCCGCCGAAATGCTTGAGGAAGCGCGCGCCGCCGACGACCCCACGCGTATCCGGCTGGCCACGCAGATGGTCAAGAACGCCCGCTTCTATACAGAAGCACGCCGCTTCGGGGAACTCGTAACACGCGAAGCCGACGCGCTTGGCGACCGCGTGATCGTGACCACGGGCGGCGGCCCCGGCATCATGGAAGCGGGCAACCGCGGCGCCTTCGAAGCGGGTGGCCGCAGCATGGGGATGAGCATCTTCCTGCCCTTCGAGGAAGCGCCCAATCCGTGGATCACGCCCGAGCTATGCTTTCGCTTCCACTATTTTGCCATCCGCAAAATGCACTTCCTCATGCGCGCGGTGGCGCTGGTGAGTTTTCCCGGCGGACTGGGCACGCTGGACGAGTTGTTCGAAGTGCTCACGCTGAGCCAGACCCATAAAATCCGCCGGCGCCCGATCGTGCTTATCGGGCGCGACTTCTGGCAACGCCTGATCAATTTCGATGTGCTCATCGAACACGGCGTGATCAACCCGGAAGATGTCAACCTGTTCCATTACGCCGAAACCGCCGAAGAGGCCTGGAACATCATCAAGACGGCATACCACGACGACAACCCCGCAGTTAACGCAGCCCCACCGCAGGACAACTGATGCATACACGCCCCCCATGGCCAAACGACCTACGCGCCCGATGAGCCCTCGGCGCCGCAAGGCAGACCCCAGCGGCGCCGCAAGGCGCCTGATGAAGACAATGACGCAGATCTCGATGCGGGCCGGTTCGCGCGCAGTAAAACAGGTGGTCAAGACTGCGGCGGCGCAATCGAAACCGCCACCCGGCGCCGGCGACTGGATCAGTGGCCACACCATCGGCGCCGGCGGGCCACGACGCTATTTCCTCTTCCGCCCCCACGGCGTATCCGTAGCCGAACGCCTGCCGCTGCTGGTGATGCTGCACGGCTGCGGCCAGAATGCGCGCAACTTCGCGCGCAGCACGCGCATGAATGCGGTCGCCGCGCGGGCACGTGCGCTGGTGCTCTATCCCGAGCAGGATCTACGCTTCAACCCGCAAGGCTGCTGGAACTGGTACGACACCAAAAGCGGCCAGGCGAATGCCGAGGCATCCACGCTGATGGCGGCCATCGATCAGGTCTCTCTGCTCTATCCGGTCGATCGCGAGGCCGTCGCCGTCGCCGGGTTTTCGGCAGGCGCAAGCATGGCAGCCCTGCTCGCCACGCTCCACCCCGAACGTTTCCGCGCCGTGGCGATGCATTCGGGCGTGCCGCCGGGTAGCGCACGCTCAGCCGCATCCGCCATGTCCGCCATGCGCGGCCTCCATCGATCGGCAGCCCCCAGCGGCCTGCACGCGTGGCCGCCGCTGTTGGTCATTCATGGCCACAAGGATCGGATGGTGACCGCCAACAACGCACACGCGGCCGCCCAACTGTGGGCAAGCGCGCTCGGCGCTCGCGAAGGCGCGCCACGCACGGTTCAACGCGGCAAACGACATGCCAGCACGGTGACCGATTTTCGCTCCGGCAGGCGCGTCGTCGTCAGCCTCAACGAGATCGGCGACCTTGGTCACGGCTGGAGCGGCGGCGAGGGCAAGCAACTGTTCAGCGACCCCGCCGGGCCCGACGCCTCGCGCCTGATCTGGCGCTTCGTCGAACGTCAGTTGAAGACTGCGCGCTGACGACGCGACGTGACTATGGGACCAGCGCACGCCCAATCAGCGCGCCATGCCACCACAACACAAAGGCGACATACAGCGCCAGCCCGCCGAGCAGCGCGACCAGATCGCCGCCGCGGCGCAGCGGAATCTGCGGCGCCGGCCGCGGCTGACGCCGCTCGAGCGAGATTCGATCAGCAACCGCCCAGACCAGAAAACTGCCGAACAGCAGCACATCGGCCAGCCCGCCATTGGTCAGCAAGTGCGCTACTGCCCACAACTTGACCGCCACCAGCATCGGATGCCGCGCCCAACGACCGATGCGGCCTGGCACGTAGGCGGCAATCAGCAGCACAAATACTGGAAGCATCAGCAGCATCGCCACATGACGAAGCCACGCCGGCGGCAACCACAACACCATCGGCGCCTGCCTCGCCAGCCCGAAGCCCCACACGATCAACACCAGGCCGGCAATCGAAATCAGCGAATAGACCCCTTTCCAGGCCAGCAAACCCCGGCGCTGTACCTGACGGTCGCGCCAGTCAGCCGCGAAAATACCGACTGAATGCGGCAGGAAGAAAAGAACGAGGCCGAGAATGAGAAATGACATCTGACACCTCCAAGCTTTGCGGTGCGGGCTTCAATTCGTGATTGACGCAGTATGTCTGTTTTTGACTGCGTCCGCCGGGCCGCAGCCGATTCGACGCTCGTGTCTATACTTCCGTCATTGCCGCGCAGGCGGCAATCCATCCATGCCACGGCACTGGACCCCCGCGTTCGCGGGATGACAACGGAGATTTACGGATTGGGTTAAAGCTTCGACCTGATCAGGTTCACTTATGCGACAGGCTCGCACGCTCTACGGCGGCACGGTGTGCCGACGAGCGATGGCGCACCAGCACGCGCACCGAATCCTGAAACGCGGCGGCCAGCCATTCGGCGATATACACAGAACGATGCTGCCCGCCGGTGCAGCCGATGGCCACCGTGAGGTAGCTGCGGTTATCGCGAATATAGGCCGGCAGCCAGGTGGCAACGAAGCGGCGGATGTCCTCCGCCATGCGCGCCACTTCCGGCGTTTTTTCCAGAAAGTCGATCACCGGCTGATCCTGCCCGGTGAGCGGGCGCAGCTTTGGGTCGTAGTGCGGATTGGGCAGACAGCGAACATCGAATACCAGATCGGCATCCACCGGAATGCCGTACTTGAAACCGAAGGACTGGAACAGCAGCGTGAGCCCTTCGGTGATGTCGAGCTGCATGAAGTCCTTGACCCAGGCGCGCAGCGTGTTGGCTGCGGTTTCGCTGGTATCCATGCGGTGGCCGAGGCGCGCGATCGGTTCGAGCGCCTCACGCTCACGTGCAATCGCTTCGGGCAGGGTCACATGATCGCTGGCCAGTGGATGGCGGCGGCGAGTTTCTGAAAAGCGCGCGATCAGCGTCTCGTCGCGCGCATCGAGAAAGATGAAGCGCACATCGGCCACCATGCCGCGCAGACGCTCGACTTCGCCGGGCAGCGCGGCGATCGACGCACCGGAACGCACATCCACGGCCACCGCGACGCGCTGATAGCCGATGCCGTGCAAGGTGGACAGCAATTGCGGCAGCAGCGTGCCGGGTAGATTGTCGACGACGTAGTAGCCGGCATCTTCCAGCACGTTGAGGGCAATACTCTTGCCTGAGCCGGACATTCCGCTGATGAGGACGATTTGCATGATGCTCACTCGATACAGTATGTAACAAGTGTACAGGCAACGCAGGTACATCACCGCCGCAAGACCGCACAGGCCGCGCGTCGCGCGCGAACACTGCCCGCTCAGGGCGTGGGCTTGCCTGTGTCCTGCGAGGCGATCAGCCAGGCACCCTCACGTCGCGCCACGCCAGCCTTGACCAGACTGTCGACCAGCCAGTCGGCGAGTTGTTCGGGACTCAAGCCGAGGAAGCGTGTGTTGGCGATCCGGAACAGCGGCACGCGATCAAGCCGGTCGGGCAGCTCGTCGAGCGCCATTCGGCGCATGTCGAGCAGCGCGAAGGTGACGCAGCCGCGAATGGCGTTGCGAGCCATGCGCGTGCCATCCTCCTCGAATGCACGCAGGCGGGCATAGGCAGCCGCGAGCGCTTCATCGACTTCCAGGAACGGTGCACCGTGGCCGGGGATGACACAACGGATCGGCAAGCGGGCGATGGCGTCGAGCGTTTCGCGGGTGGCGCCGATGCCGTCGTCGGTGCCGAGCACTTCGGCGAACAGGATGCCGAAGCCGTCGCGCCACAAGGCATCGCCTGAAATGAGCACACCGCGATCGACGTTGAAAAACATCAGCGCGTCCATATCATGCCCGGGCGCCGCCAGCGCCTGCCAATCCAGTCCGCCCATGTGGCGCGTTTCGCCGGCATGCATGGCATGGTCGGCCACGAAACGCTCGCCCTGCTGTTCGGCCAGCGAGAGCAGCAATGCCGCCTCATCCCAGTTCTCGACGGCAGCATGCATGCCGGCGGGCACGCTGATACGCCCGCCAAAGGCGCGCTGCACCGCGGCGTTGCCGCCGATGTGGTCGGAATGCGAGTGCGTGTTGACGATATCGGTGAGCGTGCGCTTGCCCAACGCTTGGCGCACCAGCGCGACAGTCTGGTCGGCATGGCTGACATAGCCGGTATCGACCAGCGTGGCGGCGTCGCCATCGACCAGCAGGATGTTGTTCGACGACAGCCAGCCGCGTTCGAACACCTGCACGGAGTCGGGCAGCATCTCGCTCATACCTTGCTGCTATTTCCCGTCCGGCAGCGCATCATCTGGCGTGATCGGCACATGATCCGCCTCGGGCAGGGTTTCGCCGGCCTTGCCATCGGTGGGGTCGTAGGCATGATCGTTGCCGAAGATCTCGTCAGCAGACCGGCCGCAGCCGACACAGGTATCGGAGAAGGGGTCGATTTCACAGGTGCCGATGCATTCAGACATGGAGGGGAATCGTCGCTCGGTGAATGGACGCCCATTCTACTGCCCGCACGAGTCGCTCGATTTCTCGTCGAACATGTCCGTGGTGGCTTCGCGCTCGGTGATCAGGCGCAGCACCGCGCGCTTGCCATCGTCATCGAGCCGGCTCCACGTGGTGATTTCGTCGATGGTGCGGAAGCATCCGTTACACAAGCCGCTGCGTGCATCCATCTCGCACACATCGATGCACGGGGATTTGACGCTCATGACACCACTTGCGTAGGTCGCTTGGCGAGGATGGCGCGCGCCACTTTGGAGCCCGGCGGCCGGCCGAGCTGTTCGCAAATCCAGGCCGCTGTGTCGACCAGCGTGTCGATGTCCACGCCGGTCTCGATGCCGAGGCCGTTGAGCATGTAGAGCACGTCCTCGGTAGCAACGTTGCCCGATGCGCCCGCCGCGTAGGGGCAGCCGCCAAGCCCGCCGACCGAGGCGTCGAACACTGCCACGCCCATTTCGAGCGAGGCGTAGATGTTGGCCAGTGCCTGACCATAGGTGTCGTGATAATGCCCGGCGAGACGCTCCACCGGCACGCGCGCCGCCACCGCTTCGATCATGCGCTGCGTCTTGCCCGGCGTGCCGGTGCCGATGGTGTCGCCAAGGCTGATTTCGTAGCAGCCCATATCCTGCAAGCGGCCCGCCACCTCGGCCACGGCCGCGGGCGCAATTTCACCCTCGTAGGGGCAGCCGAGCGTGCACGACACATAGCCACGCACCCTCACGCCGGCGGCCTGGGCGGCGGCCATCACCGGCTCGAAACGCGCCAGCGACTCGGCAATCGAGCAGTTGATGTTTTTCTGGCTGAAGGATTCCGAGGCCGCGCCGAACACCGCCACTTCCTGCGCGCCAGCCTCCATTGCGGCCTCGAAACCCTTGAGATTTGGCGTCAGCACCGGATAGGTCACATCGGGCGGCGCGATCGCCAGCACGCGGCTCAGCACATCCGCCGCATCGGCCATCTGCGGCACCCATTTGGGCGACACGAACGAGGTCGCCTCGATGGTCTTCAGGCCGCTGGCGGCGAGGCGGCCGATGAGTTCAATCTTGGTGCCTTCGGGGACGAGTTGCGCTTCGTTCTGCAGGCCGTCGCGCGCGCCCACTTCAACGATGCGGACGCGGGTGGGGAGACTCGGGGACATGGTCGTACCTCGCAATTCAGGCCGGATCGTTCTGAGCCAGCTCTTCCTGCATCTTCTGACGCATGAGGAATTTCTGGATCTTGCCGGTGACGGTCATGGGAAAGCTGTCGACAAAGCGAATGTAGCGCGGAATCTTGTAGTGCGCGATCTGTCCCTGACAAAACTCGCGGATCGCCGCTTCGTCGAGTTTGGCGCCCTCGCGCGGGATGATCCAGGCGCACAACTCTTCGCCATAGCGCTTGTCGGGCACGCCGACCACCTGCACGTC
>CBDTZF010000031.1:0-13216 GCA_965364825.1 uncultured Rhodocyclaceae bacterium
GTTTCAATGTCAAACACCAGCCGGTCCAAATCGGTCCGCTGCTCTACCCGCGCACTTTCGACTTGGTAACTAACACGTCGAACAGGACTGAACGAAGCATCCAGCATGATTCGGCCAATGCTCTTCGACTCTGTGTTCATCGCACGCTGGTTCGCGGGTTGATAACCGCGCCCCTCTTCGACCTTGATTTCTACATCAAGCTTTCCGCCCGGCGCCAGATGCGCAACAATATAATCTGGGTTGATTACTTCAACATCGTGGGTGCTTTCTATGTCACCTGCCGTGACGATACCTTCGCCTGATTTTGAAAGTTGAAGCGTAGCTTCACCGCGGGTGTGCATCTTCAGCACGACCCCTTTCAGGTTGAGCAGCAGATCAACCATGTCCTCTCGAACACCATCCAGCGTCGAGTACTCATGTAGCACCCCGGCGATACTCACTTCAGTAGCGGCACAGCCGGGTAGAGACGACAGCAAGATACGCCGGAGCGCATTTCCCAACGTATGCCCGAAGCCACGCTCGAAGGGCTCCATGGTGACACGGGCGTGTACTGGGGAAAGGTTCTGTACGTCAATGATGCGGGGTTTCAAAAGCGTGTTGCTTTGCATCAGAAATCCTTGTTTCACCGATCAGATAACAATCGGAATCAGCGGGAATACAATTCGACTACCAAGCCTTCGTTCAGCGTCACTGGCAATTCGGCTCGCTGCGGATAAGCCTTGAATGTGCCTTTCCCGGCCTTCGCATCCACTTCAATCCATTCCGGATAGCCGCGGGATTCTGCGGCCTCAAGCGCCGCTTTTACTCGCAAGGACGCACGGCTACTCTCCGTAAGCTCCACGACGTCACCCGGACGAACGTTGAATGAGGGAATATCGACCCGCTTACCGTTGATAAACACGCCGTTGTGGCGAACGATCTGGCGAGCCTCTGAACGTGAAGCGCCGAAACCCATTCGGTAGGCGACAGTATCAAGCCGGCCCTCAAGGAGTTGCAGGAGGTTCTCACCGGTCTGGCCACGACGACGATCCGCCTCGGCATATACCTTGCGAAATTGGCGCTCGAGAATGCCGTAAAGGCGACGAATTTTCTGCTTCTCACGAAGCTGGACGCCATAATCCGACATTCGATGTCCGGAACGCTGTCCATGCTGACCGGGTGCGTATGAGCGTCGCTCAATCGCACACTTGTCGGTAAAACACTTTTCGCCTTTGAGAAAGAGCTTCTCACCCTCGCGGCGACACTGGCGGCACTTTGGATCAAGATTGCGGGCCACGTTTCAACTCCTTGTCAGATTCGACGCTTCTTGGGCGGTCGGCAACCATTGTGCGGGATAGGGGTAATGTCAGTAATGCTTGTCACCTTGATTCCCAGCGCGTTGAGTGCACGCACTGACGACTCTCGGCCAGGCCCAGGCCCCTTGACACGCACTTCAACATTCTTGACGCCGCACTCCTGGGCGGACCGACCGGCCGACTCAGCTGCCACCTGAGCCGCAAACGGCGTGCTTTTGCGCGACCCCTTGAATCCGGCTCCACCCGAAGTCGCCCACGATAGCGCGTTCCCTTGACGATCAGTAATTGTAATGATCGTGTTGTTAAAGCTTGCATGGACATGAACGATGCCTTCGGCAACGTTTTTCTTAACTTTCTTGCGAACTTTAGTTGCAGTTTTAGCCATATTTGATCTCTATCACTTCCTGCCTGCAATGGCCTTGCGCGGCCCCTTGCGAGTGCGAGCGTTTGTTCGCGTGCGCTGTCCGCGTAGCGGTAAACCCCTGCGATGACGCACACCACGATAGCAACCGAGGTCCATGAGCCGCTTGATACTCATCGTCACTTCCCGTCGAAGGTCACCTTCAACGACAAACTTGGCGACGACGTCGCGCAAACGCTCCATGTCACTCTCGGTCAAATCCTTCATCTTCGCCGAGCGCTCGACCCCTGCGGCATCACAGATGGATTGAGAACGGGCGCGACCAATCCCGAAAATTGCCGTCAACGCTATTTCGGCATGCTTATGGTTAGGGATATTTACCCCAGCAATACGAGCCATCCGCTCACCCCAGAAAGCTAAACATTAAATTATAACTCTAATGACTCTCGCCATCAACCTTGACGCTGCTTGTGCCTTGGCTCCGTGCAAATCACGCGAACCACGCCCTTGCGGCGGACAATCTTGCAATTGCGGCAAAGCCGCTTTACGGAAGCTTGGACTCTCATGATTCGATTCCTGTAACATTTCAACTATTTAGCCTGAAATACAGTTCGCTCTCGGGTCGAATCGTACCTCGTAGATTGGATGATTGGAAAACCTCGTCGGAAACAGCGCAATGACAATACATGCACCTCTTCCAAAGATCACCTGCCCGAACATCACGGCCGCTTTCCAGACCAATTAGAAACGCTGCTCTTCGGGAGCTTCCATCACATCGTCGTGCATCCCCACGACGACGCCTCCCTTCGCATTAAGTACCTAGCGCATCGGAAGTCCCGCGCCTTTGAAATTGGCCTTCTTCAATAGGCTTTCGTACTGATGCGACATAATATAGGCCTGAACTTGCGCCATGAAGTCCATGGTCACTACAACAATGATCAACAAGGAAGTGCCACCGAAATAGAACGGGACGTTCCATTTGAGGATTAGAAACTCCGGCAATAAGCAAACCAAGGTGATATAGATTGCCCCCGCAAAAGTAAGCCTCATCAGGATGCGATCGATATAACGTGCCGTTTGCTCTCCGGGTCGAATACCAGGAACAAATGCGCCGCTTTTCTTCAAGTTATCAGCCGTTTCTTTTGCGTTGAATACCAAGGCCGTATAGAAAAAACAGAAAAACACGATTGCCGCCGCATAAAGCATCACATAAATCGGCTGCCCTGGCGACAACGTAGCGGAAATATCCTTAAGCCACGTCATGCCCTCCGATGCCCCGAACCATTGCCCGAGCGTTGCGGGGAAAAGAATGATACTGGAAGCAAAGATCGGAGGAATGACACCGGCCATATTGAGCTTCAACGGCAAATGCGAACTCTGGCCACCATAAACCTTGTTTCCAACCTGGCGCTTTGCATAATTAACCAAAATCTTTCGCTGTCCGCGCTCGACGAAAACGACCACGCCCGTTACAAGGACAACGAGCACACAAATGAAGAGCGCCGTAAATGGGTGCATCGCACCCGTTCTTACCAGCTCGAACAAGCCACCCACTGCACTCGGCAGGCCAGAAGCAATGCCGGCAAAAATGATGATTGAAATACCATTTCCTAGCCCACGTTCCGTGATCTGCTCACCGAGCCACATCAAGAACATGGTTCCAGTAACAAGCGTGGCGACCGTCACAAATCTGAACATCAGCCCCGGATCGAGCACCAGACCAGGTTGACCTTCCAGCGCCACTGAAATGCCTGTCGCCTGGAACAACGCCAAGGCAACTGTGCCGTAGCGCGTGTACTGGGTGATCTTCCGGCGGCCTGCTTCGCCCTCCTTTTTCAACGCTTCGAGCTGGGGCGAAGCCACGCTCATCAACTGCATGATGATCGAAGCCGAAATATACGGCATGATCCCCAAAGCAAAAATCGTGAATCTCGAGAGCGCGCCGCCCGAAAAAAGGTTGAAAACGCCTAGAATGCCGCCCTGTTGAGACTGGAACAATTCCGCAAGGCGCTGAGGGTCGATCCCGGGGACCGGGATATGCGCGCCCATTCGATAAACAATCAACGCTCCTAGAAGGAACAGAAGTCGGCGGCGCAAATCGCCGAACTTACCTTGTCCCCCGAGCGCTGATGATTGGGTCGCCACGTTCAATCCGCCAACGTGCCGCCGACAGCTTCAATCGCCGCACGCGCACCACGCGTTGCTCCAACACCTTTGAGCGTTACCTGTTTACGAAGCTCGCCTGACAAAATCACTTTCGCCGACAACGCGTTCGACGGAACAATGCCGGCTTGCTTCA
This sequence comes from uncultured Rhodocyclaceae bacterium, assembly GCA_965364825.1. Taxonomy (GTDB): domain Bacteria; phylum Pseudomonadota; class Gammaproteobacteria; order Burkholderiales; family Rhodocyclaceae; genus Nitrogeniibacter. The sequence goes on from CBDTZF010000031.1 coordinate 3,956, forward strand.
AAACCAGCAAATCCACCTGATCTACCAGCAGCAATTCAATTTCGGAAAGGCGAACTTCTACGTTACGGCCACGCACCAGCGAAACAAACCCGCGTTTTGGAACCCGGCGCTGCAGCGGCATTTGCCCCCCCTCGAAGCCAACTTTATGAAAGCCGCCAGCTCGAGACTTTTGGCCCTTGTGACCACGGCCACAAGTCTTCCCAAGGCCTGATCCAATGCCTCGACCGACGCGTTTGGCGGAATGTTTTGCGCCCATTGCTGGTTTGATGGTATTCAACCTCATGCTCTAACCCTCACATTTCAGCAGGTAGGCGACCTTATTGATCATTCCACGCACTTCCGGTGTGTCGCCCAGCTCCACCGAATGATTGATACGTCGCAAGCCAAGACCACGTATCGTCGCTCGATGAGATTGTTTTGTACCGATCACGCTTTTCACTAGCGTCACCTTGATCTTCGCATTAGTCATAGAAATTACCCGACAATGTCTTCCAGCGATTTACCACGCTTCGCCGCGATTTCCGCCGGCGTCCGCACGGCGAAGAGACCATTCAAAGTGGCTCTGACAACATTATATGGGTTCGACGAACCAATGCATTTGCAAATGATGTCCGTGACACCCATCACTTCAAATACGGCTCGCGTTGGCCCACCCGCGATGATTCCGGTTCCGTGAGGCGCTGGCTGTAGTAGCACGGTCGCGGCACCGTGTTTACCCACAACCGCGTGATGGACGGTACCATCCTTCAACGCAACTTTTGCCATCCGGCGCCGCGCCTCGTCCATTGCCTTCTGCACGGCGACAGGTACTTCACGTGCTTTCCCTTTTCCCATCCCGACGGCGCCATCCCCATCTCCCACCACGGTCAATGCAGCAAAGCCTAGTATTCGCCCACCCTTCACGACTTTCGTTACCCGGTTGATCGCCACCATCTTTTCGCGGAGTGAATCATCGCGATCATCTGTTGACTGGGGGCGCCTCGATTGCTGTTTTGCCATTCCTAGCCTCTCTCAGAAGTTGAGGCCGGCTTCGCGCGCCGCCTCAGCAAGCGCTTTCACACGGCCGTGATAGTGGAATCCAGCACGATCAAAAGACACTTTTTCGATACCCAACGCCTTTGCACGTTCGGCAATTCGCTTGCCTATTACCGAGGCAGCTTCGACGTTGCCTCCATTCGGCGTCTCGCCACGCTGATCTTTTTCAGCGGTCGACGCAGATGCGATCACCTTAGATCCACATTCCGAAAGGATCTGTGCATAGATGTGCTGATTGGAGCGATACACGGTCAGCCGAACCGCCTTCAATTGGGAAATCTTCGCTCTAGTTCTACGAGCTCGACGCAAACGCACCACTTTCTTGTTCACCATGGAAGAGTCGCCTTTACTTCTTCTTCGTTTCACGAAGGATTACAACTTCGTCCGAATACCGAACGCCCTTGCCTTTATATGGCTCTGGTTTTCTATAGCGACGCACTTCGGCGGCAACCTGCCCTACAAGCTGTTTGTCGACACCCTTGATCACCACCTCTGTCTGCGTTGGCGTTTCTACGTTGACGCCATCCGGCAACTGGTGGACAACGGGATGCGAGAACCCCAGACTGAGATTCAACTTATCACCTTGGGCCTGGGCGCGATAGCCAACGCCAACCAATGTGAGCTTTCTTTCGAAACCACGACTGACGCCAATAACCATGTTATTAACGAGAGCCCGCGTCGTGCCGGACATTGCTCGTGACACCTTACTTTGGTCGCGTGCGCTGCAAACCAACGACCCGTTTTCCTGAGCGATCTCAACCAGCGGGTGCAATGCTCGAGTGAGACTACCCAGCGGCCCCTTGACGGCCAACTCACCCTTGTCGATTTTCACTTCGACACCCGCCGGCACCAGAACGGGGTACTTTGCCACACGTGACATTTCAGACTCCTTCCGTCTATGCAACGACGCAAATGACTTCGCCGCCGACGCGGTTATCGCGCGCCGCGCGATCAGTCATCACGCCCTTGGGCGTCGAAATTATCGCTACACCGAGGCCGTTCATGACTTGAGGCAAATCACTACTGCCTTTGTAGACACGCAAACCCGGGCGAGAGACTCGCTCAATCTTCTCAATCACCGGACCGCCGGCGTAGTACTTCAGTGTTATTCCAAGGCGCGGCTTACCGTCGCCTTTGTTAACGGAATATCCGTCGATATAACCCTCGGATTCCAATACTTGGGCAATTGCCACCTTCAGTTTTGAAGACGGCATTGCGACGGACGCTTTCTGCGCCATCTGCCCGTTTCGAATCCGGGTCAACATATCGGCGATCGGATCAGACATGCTCATGTTGCGTCTCCTTACCAGCTCGCCTTGGTCATGCCCGGCACCTCGCCGCGGAAAGCGACCTCGCGCAGCTTATTACGGCACAAACCAAATTTTCGAAAAACACCACGAGGGCGTCCCGTCAGGGCACACCTGCTTCGCAACCGGGTCGGGCTAGCGTTGCGCGGTAGCTGTTGCAATTTGAGGCGCGCCGACATACGCATTTCGTCGGACAGACTAGCGTCATTTATCTGCTCAATAAGCGCGGATCGCTTGTGAGCATACTTCGCCACAGTCTTCCGGCGCTTTTCTTCGCGATTAATCAAAGACAGTTTCGCCATAACGCCCTCAGTTCTTAAACGGGAATTTGAAAGCGGCAAGCAGTGCGCGCGCCTCAGCGTCCGTTTTTGCAGTTGTCGTAATGCTGATATTCATACCACGCAGTGCATCGACTTTGTCGTATTCAATCTCGGGGAAAATAATCTGCTCTTTCACGCCAAGATTATAATTCCCACGACCGTCAAATCCTTTACCCCCGACACCGCGGAAATCACGCACTCGCGGCAACGCGACGGAGACCAGGCGGTCGAGGAATTCATACATGCGCGGGCCACGAAGTGTGGTCATACAGCCGATGGGGTAACCGTCGCGGATTTTAAATCCGGCGATTGATTTTCGCGCCTTGGTTATCACCGGCTTTTGTCCCGCCACCTTTACCATATCGCCAACTGCATGCTCAAGAATCTTCTTGTCGCCTACAGCCTCTCCCACACCCATATTCAGCGTGATCTTACTGATGCGGGGGACTTGCATGACTGATTTATAACCAAACTGTTCTACGAGGCCGGGCGAAACCGTGTCTCTATAATATTCCTGCAAACGTGCCATTACTTTTCCTTACGCGTCGACCAATTCGCCATTCGACTTGAAGGCGCGAACCTTGCGGCCGTCTTCAAGCACCTTCACTCGCACCCGATCGGCTCTCTGCGTCGCGGGGTTAAATAGCGCAACGTTGGAAACGTGGATCGGCATGTCTTTCTCAATAATGCCCCCGACTTCGCCCTTCATGGGGTTTGGGCGCACGTGCTTTTTGACGCGGTTAACGCCTTCGACAACGACGCGCTCGGCATCAACACGACGCAAGACAGCACCACGTCGGCCGCGATCTTTACCCGCTAGAACAATCACTTCGTCGCCACTACGGATTTTCTTCATATCCAGTCCTTAGAGCACTTCGGGCGCAAGCGAAACAATTTTCATGAAACGCTCCGTACGTAGCTCACGCGTCACTGGGCCGAAAATCCGAGTTCCGATCGGCTCCAGCTTCGCGTTGAGCAGAACAGCAGCGTTTCCATCGAACTTGATAAGCGCACCATCTGAACGGCGAACGCCTTTGGCTGTTCGCACAACAACCGCGTTATATACATCGCCCTTCTTGACACGCCCGCGCGGCACGGCGTCCTTTACCGTTACCTTGATAATGTCGCCGACGCCGGCATAGCGACGCTTTGAGCCGCCAAGCACCTTGATACACATAACGGACCGAGCGCCCGAGTTATCGGCCGCGCCGAGCACTGTCTGCATTTGAATCATGAATGTATCTCCAACTTACCCGCTAGGCGGCCAGTATTGGAACCCGTCAGGGTAATTGCCCGATCAGGCAAAGAAGCGGAATTATAGGGGCTCAGCGCAGTGTTGCCAAGCCCAAAACCGAAAAAAACTTAGTGACAACGACTAGATCACTGCCGCCTTGTCCACTACACGAGAGACACGCCACGCCTTGGACCGTGAAATAGGTCGGCACTCCTGGATCTCTACGGTATCCCCGGTTTGAGCTGAGCTATCCTCGTCGTGCGCGTGGTACTTCGCAGAACGCTTGATGATCTTGCCGTAAAGCGGATGCTTGACGCGGCGCTCAATCAAAACCGTGACCGTCTTCTGCATCTTGTCGCTGACCACCTTCCCAGTCAACGTCCTGGTCGCCTTCGCTGTGTTGTCACTCATTGCTGTATCGCCTCCTCACACAACAGCGTCCGCACTCGCGCGATATCCCGGCGCACTTTACGCAGTTGGCTAGTATTGCTCAATTGCTGGGTCGCAAGTTGCATGCGCAAGCTGAATTGCGCTTTCAATAGCTCCAGCAGCTCTTTGTTTAATTCGTCCGCAGTCTTTCCGCGAAGTTCACTGATTTTCATACCTACCCCACATGTCGCGATACGAACGTGGTCGCGAACGGCAATTTTGCTGCCGCCAAGCGAAACGCTTCTCGTGCCAGCGCCTCGTCCACCCCATCCATTTCGTACAGTACTTTTCCGGGCTGAATCTCGGCAACCCAATACTCCGGGTTACCCTTTCCCTTACCCATTCTGACCTCGGCAGGTTTTCGAGAGATCGGCTTGTCCGGAAAGATTCGGATCCAGATGCGCCCGCCTCGCTTAATGTGTCTCGACATGGCACGTCGGGCGGATTCAATTTGACGCGAAGTCAAACGGCCTCGGCCCGTCGCTTTGAGTCCGAAATCACCAAAATTGACCTTGGTGCCACGAGAAGCCAAGCCGGTGTTCCGGCCCTTCTGTTCTTTACGATACTTTCTTCTTTTAGGCTGAAGCATTATTCACTCCTGCTCTCGGCGGGCGCGTCACTACGCTCAGTTTCGGCCTTGCGCCCACCGCCACTTCCACGGCGCGGCCCTCGGCCCTCTCCATCACCACGACCACGGCGTGCGCGGCGTGGCTCGTTGTCGGGCTCACCGATCGCGGGTTGCTCGTTACGGCCAAGCACATCGCCCTTGTACACCCACACTTTAATGCCGATAACGCCGTAAGTGGTTTTCGCTTCAGACACACCATATTCGATGTTCGCGCGCAAGGTATGCAGCGGCACACGACCTTCTCGATACCACTCCCTCCGCGCGATTTCAATACCGTTAAGGCGGCCAGCACTCATTATTTTGATGCCCTGGACGCCCAGACGCATGGCATTCTGAATGGCGCGCTTCATGGCACGGCGGAACATGATGCGCCGCTCAAGCTGCTGCGCGATCGAATCAGCAATCAGTTGGGCGTCTGTTTCCGGTTTACGCACTTCTTCGATGTTGACGTGAACCTGAACACCCATCATTTTTTGCAACTCGGACTTCAACCGTTCGATGTCCTCGCCTTTCTTGCCGATTACGACGCCCGGACGCGCGCTAAATATCGTAATACGAGCGTTTTTTGCTGGACGTTCGATAAGTACACGACTTACCGACGCATGGCTCAATCGTTTCTTTAAAAACGCGCGGACCGCCAAATCGTCACACAGCGTCTTTGCATAGTCCTGGTTTTTCGCATACCAGCGCGCCGTCCAGTCACGAGTGACCGGAAGACGGAAACCGGTGGGATGAATTTTCTGACCCATAAGTTTTCCTTAGTCGCCTACCGTGACAAACACATGGCAGGTCGGCTTGAGAATTCGATTGCCACGTCCTTTGGCGCGTGCCGTAAAGCGCTTCAACGTCATCCCTTCTTCGACGTGAATGGTCTTCACTTTCAGCATGTCAATATCAGCACCGTCGTTGTGCTCTGCATTCGCAATGGCTGACTCCACCACCTTGCGAATGATCTTTGCCCCTTTCTTCGGCGAAAACGCAAGAATACTCAGCGCTTGTTCGACAGATTTTCCGCGGACCTGGTCCGCCACCAATCGCCCTTTTTGAGCACTGAGACGAACGCCGCGGAGAATAGCTTTGGTTTCCATATCGGCCATCTTCTATCGCCTCGCCTTCTTGCCGGCAATATGCCCCTTGAATGTTCTTGTCAAGGAGAATTCACCAAGCTTGTGGCCAACCATATTTTCACTGATGAAAACCGGAACGTGATAACGCCCGTTATGAACGGCAATCGTAAGCCCAATAAAGTCCGGCAGTATCGTAGACCTTCTCGACCAAGTCTTGATCGGACGCTTATCATTGCCGCCTCGCGCCGCATCCACCTTTTTCAAGAGGTGAGCGTCGATGAACGGTCCTTTCTTCAGAGAACGAGTCATCTCTTATCCTTTACGCTTGCGGCGCTGAACAATCATCGAATCGGTGCGCTTGTTTCGGCGCGTGCGGTACCCCTTGGTCGGCACGCCCCACGGACTCACCGGATGGCGGCCACCCGACGTCCGGCCTTCACCCCCACCGTGCGGGTGGTCAACCGGATTCATGACGACGCCCCGGACAGTTGGGCGAATGCCGCGCCATCGATTCGCACCGGCCTTGCCGATCTTGCGCAGACCATGCTCACCATTCCCCACTTCGCCGATCGTGGCACGACATTCGACGTGCACCCGGCGGATTTCGCCGGATCGAAGACGAAGTTGAGCGTACGAACCCTCGCGCGCCAGAAGCTGCACCGACGCACCCGCCGATCTTGCTAACTGGGCCCCCTTGCCGGGCTGCAATTCAATGCAATGAACTACCGTGCCAATCGGGATGTTACGAATTGGCAAGGTATTGCCGAGCTTGATGGGCGCCTCGGAACCACTCAGCACCTCCTGCCCGATCGCTAGATTCCGCGGTGCAATAATGTAGCGTCGCTCGCCATCGGCGTAACAAAGAAGGGCGATATTGGCCGATCGATTGGGGTCATATTCGACGCGCTCGACCTTAGCCGGTACGTCGTCCTTGTTTCGGCGGAAGTCCACAACACGATAATGTTGTTTGTGCCCACCACCTTGGTGACGAACGGTTATGCGGCCAGCATTGTTCCTGCCTGCATGCTTGCTCTTCTTCTCGAGCAGCGGCGCATACGGCTTTCCTTTGTGAATATCCTTGCCAACCACTTTTACGACCGCTCGACGCCCTGCAGAGGTCGGTTTTACTTTTACGAGTGCCATTGGTCAGTCCCCGCCCGCGAAATTGATTTCCTGACCAGACTCAAGACAGACAAAGGCCTTCTTCCAGCCCTTGCGCTGGCCCATCGTTCGGCCAAATCTCTTCGCTTTGCCTTTGACATTTGCGATCTGGACGGATTTAACCTTTACGTCAAACAACGCCTCTACCGCGGCCTTGACTTCAGGTTTGCAAGCGTCGGCAACAACGCGAAAAACGACTTGCTCATGCTTGTCGGCAACATAGGTCGCCTTCTCGGAGATCTGCGGCGCAAGCAACACCTGAAGCAGACGCTCGTCACGGAGCTGACTCATTGCCACCCCTCCTGCAGTTTCGAAAGCGCCGACTTGGTAATCAACACTTGAGGGAACTTCACCAGGGAAACTGGATCGGCCTCATTGACATCTAGAACAAGCACATCGCGAAGATTGCGAGAGGCCAACAATAAGTTTTCGCTGAGATCGTCAGTAATAACCAGCACAGGCCCAACACCCAATTCTTTCAGCTTGCTGGCAAGTTCGCGCGTTTTCGGCGCGGTTACGCCAAACTCCTCGACAACGGCGATGCGCTCGTCACGTGCCAATTGCGAAAGAATGGTGGCAAGCCCTGCGCGATACATCTTGCGATTTACTTTCTGCGAAAAATTGTCGTCCGGAGAACTCGGAAAAATCTGACCACCTCCACGCCACAGCGGACTTGATGCCATGCCAGCTCGTGCACGACCGGTTCCTTTTTGGCGCCAAGGCTTACGCGTCGACTTGGCGATATCGCTGCGTCCTTTCTGGGCACGATTACCAGATCGCGCGTTGGCCATGTAGGCCACAACGACTTGGTGCACCAAGGCCTCGTTGTAGTCACGACCAAACACGACGTCGGAAACCTCGACAGTACCGCCTGCTTGACCCTGCGCTTGAAGAAGCTTCAATTCCATCATGCCCCCTTGACCGCAGGTCGCACCACAACATCAGTGCCCTTGGCGCCAGGCACTGCACCCTTCACGAGCAGAAGCTGACGCTCGACATCAACCCGAACCACTTCAAGATTCTGCATGGTGCGATTGACTGCGCCGAGGTGCCCCGCCATTCGCTTGCCGGGAAAAACTCGACCGGGATCTTGCGCCTGCCCGATGGATCCAGCCGAATTGTGCGAAAGGGAGTTACCGTGGGATGCGCGGTTCGACGAGAAATGATGTCGCTTGATCGCGCCGGAAAAACCTTTGCCGATGGTTCGGCCTTCAACATCGACGTGCTGGCCGACCGAAAACAAATCGACGCTCAGGGCATCACCGAGCTTCAGTTCGGTCATTGCGGCCGCATTGACGCGGAATTCCTTGAGAAGCCGACTAGGCTCAACGCCAGCCTTCGCAAGGTGCCCCGACAAAGGTTTGCCGACACGACTAGCGCGCCGGCGCCCAAATGCAACTTGAACGGCGCTGTAGCCGTCGGCATCAAGGGTCTTGATTTGACTGACGCAGTTGTCGGACATGTCAAGCACCGTTACCGGAATGGTATTTCCATCCTCAGCAAAGATGCGAGTCATGCCGACCTTGCGACCAACAAGGCCTAGACTCATTTTTTTCTCCCGAAACCCGGTTACGATTGACCGGCGTCGATAGTTACTTTGCGCGAAAAACGCAAGGGCCGGATTATACCGACCTTAATAGACGGAAAACAAGCTGGATAAATTATTGCAACTTGATTTCTACATCCACACCCGCAGGTAAATCAAGTTTCATCAGCGCGTCCACCGTTTTTTCGGTTGGATCGATGATGTCCATCAAACGGAGATGCGTGCGGATCTCGAACTGATCGCGGGACGTCTTATTCACGTGCGGCGAGCTAAGCAGATCATATCGTTCAATGTGCGTCGGCAACGGCACTGGGCCACGCACGACGGCTCCAGTCCGTTTGGCTGTTTCGACGATCTCCAAAGCGGACTGATCGATGAGCCGATAGTCGTAGGCTTTGAGTCGAATGCGGATTTTCTGACTTTCCATTTTCTATCCAAAAAAGAGCGAGAGCGGCGCAATGCACCGCCCGATAAATAAATTACTCGATGACTTTCGCGACGACACCGGCACCGACGGTACGACCACCTTCACGG
>CBDTZF010000032.1:0-13149 GCA_965364825.1 uncultured Rhodocyclaceae bacterium
GCGGCGCTGCAACTGGTGAAGAAGGCGGCGCAAAGCCCGGAGTTGCTGGCGGACACGGGGCGCGGGCTGGTGGACATCGTCACCCGTTATGCGCAAACCTTTCTGCTGCTGCAACGCTACGACGAAGGGCTGCTGGCCGAGCCGCGGGAGCAGCCCGGCGGCGAGCTGCCGACGGTGGATGAGGCGCGCGCGGCGCTCGCTCGGCTCAAGGCCGACCTGATCGCGCGGGGCGAGGCGACCGACCTGTTCGCCCGCGAGCGCGATGACGCCTTCGATGCACTATTGGGCAATCTGGATCAGAGTGCGTTTGGCGAGCCGGCTTACCCGAGCATCGAAGCCAAGGCGGCACATTTACTCTACTTCGTGATCAAGAATCACCCGTTCAGCGACGGCAACAAGCGCAGCGGTGCGTTTCTGTTTGTAGACTTTCTCAACCGCAATGGCCGCTTGCTCGATGCGGCCGATCAGCCGGTGATCAACGACATCGGACTCGCGGCGCTGGCGCTGCTGGTGGCGGAATCGGAAGCGGCCAACAAGGAGACGATGATTCGTCTCGTCATGAACATGTTGGCGTCGGACACGTAAACCAGACGCCCGCCCGGCAGCGCTTCAGCCCTCGTCCGCATCGAGCGCCTGCTCCATCGCGCCGAGCAGATTTTCCGGCGCTTGCGCACCGGACACCGCAAGGCGTTGGTTGAAGACGAAGAACGGGACACCCTGGATGCCGAGCGATTTGACCTGCGCGTAGATGCCGTTCACTTCGTCGGCGAGCGCATCGCTGGCCAGCCAGTTTTCCAGATTGGGGTTGGCAAAGCCGGCGGCTTCGGCGACGCGGGCCAGCACAGCCGGATCGCCGATGTTTTCGCCTTGCGCGAAATAGGCGCGGTAGATGTGATGCGCGAGCCGCGACACCGTGACGGCATCCGCGCCCGCGCCCTGCGCATGCAGGATCAGGCGGTGCGCGTTGAGCGTGGATGGGCGCAGTGTGATGGCGTCGAAGTCGATGTCGACGCCGGAGCTTTTGGCCGCTTCCAGCGCTTGCGCGTGCCCTTCCTCAACCGCGTCGGCGCTGCCGAATTTCCGTTCCAGATATTCCCGATAGGGAAAGCCTTCCTCCGGGGTGGACTCGTCGAGGAAGAACGGTAGGCGGTTGAGTTCGACTTTCTCCTGCGGGCGTTTTTCCGCCAGCAGTACCAGCGCGTCGCGCAGTCGCGCCTCGCCGACATGGCACCAGGGGCAGACGAAGTCGGCGACGAGATCGATTCTGAGGGTCATGGCAACAACTCGACGATGGCATGTCGTGTCACCTTACCATGCGTGCCCGGCCGGGGAATCCGGCGGCGGCGGCGGCAAAGGGGAATCGCCTGAATGTCAGTGAATTCGTCGTATTTGATTCGCGCACGCACTCCCTCATCCCAACCTCTTTCCCGGTGGGAGAGGGGCTTTTTCCGAGAGCGACCGGCGGTGACGTTGCGTGGCTGTGGACAATCGTCCTCCCCTCTCTCGCGGGGATAGAGACCGGGGATGAGGGAGCGGTACGCCGATAAACAGTGGCACACCACGATTCTCGCGTTCGACGATGAACGCGTGTGAGCAAAGGCGCTACTATCCATGACCGCGATATCCCGTTCGGAGGCGACAACGGTGAGTGAGCAATCGGAAACCGTGGGGACTGACGCCGACGATGCGTCCGAGGCGCAGCGCAAATCGCAGCGTGTGCGCTGGATGCTCGGATTGGTGGCGATTTTCGTCGTCGCCGGGCTGGTTTACGGCCTCTATTGGTATTTCATCGCGCGCTTTGCAGTCGGCACGCAAGACGCCTATGTGCATGGCAACCGCATTGCGCTGATGCCGCGCATCGAAGGCACGGTGACCGCTATCGCCGTCGATGACACCGATTTCGTCACCCGCGGCCAGACGCTGGTCACCCTTGACGGCAGCGACGCCCGCCTCGCGCTGAACCAGGCCAAAGCCGATCTGGCGCAGACCCTGCGTGAGGTGCAGGAGCGCTATATCGACATAGAACAGCAGCGCTCGATCCTCGCGCAGGGCCAGGCGACACTGCGCCAGGCACAGCGCGACTTCGACCGCGCACGCGCCTTGTACAAGACGCGAACGGTGTCGAAGGCGTTCTTCCAGCAGGCACAGGCCGAGGCGCAGACCGCGGCGGCGGGTGTGCAAGCGGCACGGCATCAGCTCGAAGCCTTGATGGCGCAGACTCAGGGCATCGATCCGGCCCACCACCCGCAGGTGCTTTCCGCCGCGCAGCAAGTACGTCGCGCATGGCTGAACCTTCAGCGCACCACCATTGTCGCGCCGGTTGGCGGCCATATCGCCCAGCGTTCGGTTCAGGTCGGCCAGCAGGTCGAGCCGGGCATGCCCTTGCTGGCGATCGTGCCGCTTGAGCAGGTCTGGGTCGAGGCCAACTTCAAGGAAACCGACATGCAACGCGTGCGCATCGGTCAGCCGGTGACGATCCGGGCGGATTTCTACGGCGGCGACGTGACCTACAAGGGCGAGGTGCGCGGCCTCTCGGCCGGCACCGGCAGCGCCTTCGAGTTGCTGCCACCGCAAAATGCCACCGGCAACTGGATCAAGGTGGTGCAGCGCCTGCCGGTGCGCATCGCACTGGATGCGCAGCAGATCGAAAAGCATCCGCTGCGCATCGGCCTGTCACTGACCGCCACCATCGATGTGCGCGACGCCAGCGGCCCGCTTCTTATTGACAAGGCAAGCACCCGCGAGCGCTACAAGACGAGCGTCTATCACCTCGACCCAGCCCCGGTCGACGCCATGATCGACATGATCGTGCGCGACAACCTGTTGCCCGACAGCCCTGCCGCAGCGCTCGGCAATGGCCGCTGAGACCAATCCGGACACCCTGCCGCCCTTGCATGGCGGGCGTCTCGTCGGCGCGAGCATCGTACTCGCGCTGGCGGTGTTCATGAACGTGCTCGACGTGTCGATCGCCAACGTTTCGATTCCCACCATTGCCGGCGATCTGGCGGTGAGCACGAGTCAGGGCACCTGGATCATCACCGTGTTCGCGGTGTCCAATGCCGTCACGGTGCCGATTTCGGGCTGGCTCTCGCGGCAGATCGGCGAGGTGCGGCTGTTTGTCTCCTGCACCTTGCTGTTCACGCTGTTTTCCTGGCTGTGCGGCTTTGCCACCGATTTCACCATGCTGCTGGTCTTTCGTGCCTTGCAGGGCGCGGTCGCCGGACCGATGATCCCGATTTCGCAGAGCCTGCTGCTGGCCTGCTATCCACGCGAAAAGCGCGGCCTGGCCAACGGCATCTACGGCATGACCGCGGTGGTCGGGCCGGTCGCGGGCCCCATTCTCGGCGGCTGGATCACGGACAACATCAACTGGTCGTGGATCTTCTACATCAACGTGCCGGTGGGCCTGATCGTCGCACCCGGCTGCTGGCTGCTGCTGCGCGATCGTGAAACGCCCACCCGCCGTAGCGCGCTCGATCTGGTCGGACTCATCCTGCTCGTGATCGGCGTCGGCAGCCTGCAGGTGATGCTCGATCAGGGCGCCGACAAAGCGTGGTTCCAGTCGGCATACATCGTGACGCTGGGCGTGATCGCACTCATCGTTTTGAGTTTTTTCATTGCCTGGGAATGGACCGCGCGCGAGCCCATCGTCGACATCCACCTGTTTCGCGATCGCAACTTCGCCGTCGGCGCTACCGTACTCAGTCTCGGCTACATGGTGTTCTTCGGCGCGATTGTCATCCTGCCACTGTGGCTGCAAACCGGCATGGGCTATACCGCCAGCTGGGCCGGGCTGGCGACGGCCTCGCTGGGCATTCTCGGCATCGTCGCCTCACCCATCGCCGGGCGCCTGAGCGACAAGTTCGATGCGCGCATTCTCGTCACCATCGGTTTCTTCATTTACGCCGCGGTGTCGTTCTACAGCAGCTACGCCAGCCCGATGATCACCTTCGCGCAGATTTTTTGGTCGCGCCTGCCCTGGGGCGTCGGCACCGCTTTCTTTTTCATCCCGCTGTTCACGATCGCCTACTCGAGCCTGCCCAACTCGCAATTGGCCGGAGCCTCATCGCTGATCAACTTCTTGCGTCAGCTGTTTCTGGGTTTCGGCACCTCGTTTTCGATCACCCTGTGGGAGCGTCGCGCCAGCTTTCACGATCACCGCCTCAACAGCACCATCACGCCTTTTGATCCGGCGACGCGTGAATTTCTGCAGCAGCTCCAGGACATGGGCCTGAGCGTCGAGCAATCGCACCGCATGCTCGCCGAACAGATCAGCAACCAGGCCCTGGTCATGAGCACCAACGATGTCTTTCACCTCTCTGGCTGGATATTCGTCGGCTTGATGCTGCTGATCTGGTTTGCGCGATCGCCGCTGAAGACCGGGCCGCCCGGCGCGGTGTCCACTCACGCCTGAGGCATCGTGCCGATCAGTTCCTGCCCGCGAGACCTTGAGAACGCAAAAGCCCCTCTCCCGCCGGGAGAGAGGTTGGGGTGAGGGACACACACTGTGTTCCGGCGGCTGGCTGAACATGCACCTTGGTGCGACCTCACAGGTCGAAGCGCACCCCCTGCGCGAGCGGCAAGTCGGTCGAATAATTGATCGTCGCAGTCGAGCGGCGCATGTAGCCGCGCCAGGCGTCGGAGCCCGATTCGCGCCCGCCGCCGGTGGCCTTTTCGCCGCCGAAAGCGCCGCCGATTTCCGCCCCGCTGGTGCCCACGTTCACATTGGCAATGCCGCAGTCGCTGCCCGTCGCGGAGACGAAGCGTTCGGCCTCGCGCAGGTCGTTGGTGAAGATGGCCGACGAGAGACCTTGCGGCACCGCGTTATGGCGCGCGATGGCTTCATCCAGCTCGGTGTAGTCGAAGACGTAGAGAACCGGCGCGAAGGTTTCCTCGAACACGTTGTCGAGCGCGGCGCTGCCTTCGACCAGCGCCGGGTTCACATACCACGCGTGCGGGTAGGTGTCGGCGAGCACACGGCTGCCGCCGGCGACGGTTGCACCTTGCTCTCGCGCCACCTGCAGCGCGGTTTCCATCTGCGTGAAAGCGCGCGCGTCGATGAGCGGGCCGACCAGTGTGCCGGCCTCGCGCGGATCGCCGACCGGCAGGCCTTCATAGGCCGACTTGAGGCGGGCGAGCAATTCGCCGTGGATATCGGCGTGGGCAAACACGCGCCGCGTGCTGGTGCAGCGCTGGCCGGCGGTGCCCACCGCGCCGAAGACGATGGCCCGCACCGCGAGGTGGAGATCGGCACTGGGCGCGACGATGATCGCGTTGTTGCCGCCCAGCTCGAGAATGCTGCGCCCGAAGCGCTGCGCGACGCGCGGGCCGACCATGCGACCCATGGCACAACTGCCGGTGGCGCTGATCAGTGGCACGCGCACGTCATCGACAAGGCGCTCGCCGACCTCGCGTCCGCCCAGCAACACCGCGGACAGCCCGTGTGGCACGTCATCCATGCCGGCCATTGCGAGCGACAGCAGATGCTGGCAGGCGAGCGCGCACAGCGGCGTCTTCTCCGATGGTTTCCAGATGAGCGAATTGCCGCATACCAGCGAAATCGCGGCGTTCCACGACCATACGGCGACCGGAAAGTTGAACGCCGAGATAATCCCGGTCGGGCCGAACGGATGCCAAGTTTCACGCAGTGCGTGGCCCGGTCGCTCGGAGGCGATAGTGCGCCCGTAGAGCTGGCGCGAGAGGCCGACGGCGAAGTCGCAGATGTCGATCATCTCCTGCACTTCGCCCTCGCCTTCGGCGGTGATCTTGCCGCATTCGAGCGTCACCAGCGCACCAAGCGACGCCTTGTGTTCGCGCAACATCTGGCCGAAACGGCGCACCAGCTCGCCGCGGCGCGGTGCCGGCACCTGCCGCCACGCGGTGAAGGCCTCGACGCTGCGAGCGATGCGTGCTTCGATTTCGTCGGGCGTATCGAACGACAGCTTGGCCAGCGTGGCGCCGTCGATCGGCGAGTTCACCGCAAAGTCGCCCGAATCGAGCATGCCGGCATCCATGCCGAGGGCGTCGAATACGTCGGTCACATTCATGTCTGCCTCCTTGAGTGCGCTAGGTGATCGGTCCCACGCCGCCGGCGCCCGCGGTGTGCGGTTCGACGCCGTCCGCGACATAGTTTCGGCCAAAACGGTTGGCGATGAAATCATCAAAGCGGATGTCTTCCTGCCGGACGAAACCGCGTTGCGGCAGTTTGCCCTCCGCCATCAGGTCGAGCGCCGCGCACACGCTGCTGGCAGTGGTGATCTGGATCGCGCTGCGCAGCCGGCCGTGGATGCTGCGGCTGTAGATCTTGCGCGCGAACGTCTCCTGCATCAGGCGTCCCTCGCGCATGCCGCTCACATTGACGAACACCAGCACCACGTCCTGCATGGTCGCCGGAATCGCCGATTCGAGAATGTCCTTGAGCAGTGCCCGTCGCTCGCCCAGGCGCAGGTCGTAGAGCAGCAGTTTCATCACGTCTCGGTGGCCGGGGTAGCGCACCGTGCGGTAGTTGAGATTGCGCACGCGGCCCTCGAGCGTGTCGCACAGCGTGCCCAGCCCGCCCGAAGTGTTGAAGGCTTCGTAGTCGTCACCGTCGAAGGAAAAATGTTCCAGCTCGGCCAGCGGCGGCACGTTTTGGCGCTCGCCTTCGACGATCGCCTCACAGGGATTGAGGTACTCGTTGATGAGTCCGTCGGTGCTCCAGGTGAGATTGTATTTGAGGCCGTTGGAGGGAAATTTGGGCAGCGCACCGACGCGCATGTGCACATCGTGCAGAGTGTCGAAACCGCGCGTCAGCTCGAACGCCGCCACCGAAATGAAGCCCGGCGCCAGCCCGCATTGCGGCACCAGCGCGGTGCGGGCATCCTGTGCCAACGCGCGGATGGCGTGCGCGCTGGCGACGTCTTCGGTGAGATCGAAATAATGCGCCGAGGCGGCCACGGCGGCCCGCGCCAGCGGCTCGCTCATGTCGAAGGGGCAGGCGTTGATAAGCGCGTACTGGCCGTCGAGCACCTTGACCAGGGCTGCGCGGTCGGCGGCATCAAGCGCCTGCACGCCGACATCCGGCAGTTGCGTTGCTAGCCGCGACAGCGCGCCCTCGTCATGATCGACGACCGTAACCGCGTAGTCCCCGGTCGCGACGAGGAAATCAGCCACCACCGCGCCGATCTTGCCTGCGCCGACAATCACCACTGGCTTCATCACGGCCTCCCGCGTGCTGGTTTCGTAGGTAGGGGCGTAGGGTGTCAATAGGCGTTAGCCGTATTGCACCGTGCGATGGGTGAATGGTGCAATGCGCTTCGCTTATTGACACCCTACGATTCTGCCCCACCTACGCGGCTGCCTCCCGCGTATCGGTGTTTTGCACGTCTACGATGCGACAACACCCCGCAACAAGAGTGCCACAACACGAATGCGGCACAATAGACGATACCCGTTCATAACAGGCGACGAAACGCATGACAGACCATCCCGCCAATCCCGCCGAACTGCTCGACGCGGTCGAACGCGCCGACGCCCACGGCGACCACACCACCGCACTCACGCTGCTCAAGGCCGGCGCCGAGCGCTTTGCCGACAACGCCGATGTCGCCTACCGGCTCGGCGCCGAATTTGCGCATCTGGAATTATTCGATGCGGCCGAGAGCCAGATGCAGCGTGCGCTCGACATCGACGCCGGGCACGCCACGGCGCGCTTTCATCTCGGCTTTCTGCAACTGAGCCGCAGCCGCTACCCCGAAGCGCTGGCCACTTGGCAGGCGCTCGACACGCTACCCGAAGACCACGCCTTGCGCCTCTACAAACAGGCCTTCGAAGTGCTCGCCAAAGACCGGTACGCGCCGGCGCGCGAGCTGCTGTCACGCGGTCTGGCAGCGCGGGGCAGCACCGACGCCTTGAACCGCGAAATGGAAAAACTGCTCGCCAGCATTCCACCCGAGACGGGCGCGGCGTAGGTTGGGCAGAGCGCAGCGAAGCCCAACATCCAGCGGTCGGGACGTGTTGGGCTTCCTTCGTCTGCCCAACCTACAATCGCTGCTGCCAACCGGGGGCGAAGAAAAAGACGCCGCGCCCGTTGCTTCGGCGTGGCGTTTTCAATCCGAACGGGGTGGCTTCACGCCGCGACAGCTTCGCCCGACACGGGCGTGCCAATCAAATGATCGAAGGCCGATAGCGCCGCTTTCGACCCGTCGCCCATTGCGATCACGATCTGCTTGTAGGGCACGGTCGTCGCATCGCCGGCCACGAACACGCCGGGCACATTAGTCGCACTGCGTCCATCGATTTCGATTTCACCGTGGCGGCTGAGCGCGATCGTATCCTTCAACCAGCTGGTGTTGGGCGTAGTTGGAGCAATAAAGATCAGATTTTGCCGACGAGGCCGAGTGACTGCGCCAGCGCTGCTTCACCCGGCGTCCACTTGGCCGGGGCTACTTCATTCGGATGCGCAGCCACGTACTGCGCCGCCTGGATCTTGCGCACCAGTTCCTTGGCGTCACGGCCGATACCCAGATCGTGAATTTCGGCGATCTTGACTACGACGGGCATGGCGACAAATCTAATTGAGCATTTCCATACAATAAATAGCGAACAGCTATTGCGCGTATCGCGCGGCCGCTTTGACGCGTGCCGCCGATGCGGTAACGTCTAAGCTCGGAGCTGACTATTTATGAGCCTCAGCTTAGGCGTTGAACCACCGTTGTCATCCCCGCGAAAGCCGGGATCCAATGTCCTTGGCGTCGATGGATTCCCGCTTTCGCGGGAAAAGCGGCAGTACAGACGAGGGCATCGGATCGTCCCGTGTTTGGCCGAGTGATGCTGGTATTGAAGAGCCCCGAAGGGGCGTAATAACGATGGAATCTGCATGAAATTTGATCTGGTGATCGTCGGCGCCGGCCTCGCCGGGGCCAGCCTCGCGGCCGCACTACGCACCAGCCGACTCAAGATCGCGGTGGTGGAGTCGTGCCCGCCCGCCCCCGCCAATGGCTGGGATGCGCGCATCTACGCGGTCAGCCCGAGCAATGTCGATTTCCTCAGCGGTATCGGCGCCTGGCAACACCTCGACGCCGATCGCCTGACGCCGGTGTACGACATGGCGATCTTCGGCGACGCGGGCGGACAGCTCGATTTTTCTGCTTATGACTGTGGCTTGCGCGAACTGGCGTGGATCGTCGAATCCGGCCTCATGCAGCGCGAACTGTGGGAGACCATCAAACGCCAGCACAACCTCACGCTGTTCTGCCCGGCGCACCCGACCGCGCTCGGCGTCGATGAAGACACCGCCACACTCACACTGGATGACGGCAAAACGCTGACCGCCGCGCTGGTGGTGGCCGCCGACGGCGCACGCTCGTGGGTGCGCGAGCAGATGGCGATGGAAGCGCACATTACGCCGTACGACGAGAAAGGCGTGGTCGCCAACTTCCACTGCGAAAAACCCCACCGAAACACCGCCTTTCAGTGGTTTCTCGACGGCAGCATCCTTGCCTACTTGCCGCTGCCCGAAAACCGTATCTCGATTGTCTGGTCGGCGCCCGACGCGCTCGCCGATGAGTTGGTCGCACTACCGTCCGAGATCCTCTGCGAACGCGTCGCCGAAGCCGGCAAGCACACACTCGGCACGCTCAGCCTCGAAACTGCAGCCGCGGCCTTTCCGCTACGTCTAATGCGCGTGCCGCAACCCGTGGCGACGCGCGTGGCGCTGATCGGCGACGCTGCCCACGGCATCCATCCGCTCTCCGGCCACGGCATCAACCTCGGCTTTCAGGATGCCAAGGCACTCGCCGAGCGGCTCGGACCGCTGCCGATATGGCGCGATCCGGGCGACGCCGCCCTGCTCGCCAGCTATGCCCGCGCGCGCGCCGAGGAAACCGCGCTGCTGCAGCACACCACCCATCTGCTCAACCGCCTGTTCAAACCGGACAACGGTTTGATGGCAGGCGTGCGCAATCTCGGGCTGAACCTCACCAATCATCTGCCTGTCTTACGCAATTCGCTGGTTCGGTACGCCGTCAGCGGACATTTTTAACCCGTCGGAGAACTCAATGAAATTTACCCGCCTGCGCGCTGCGCTGCTTGCCTTGGCGCTGGCTTCCGGACTCGCCCACGCCGGCGAAGCCGAGGTCAAGGAAAAAATGGAAGCCTTCATCGGCGCGCCTGTCATCGAATCGGTGCAACCCACGCCGTTCGGTGCGCTGTACGAAGTGGTGCTCAAGTCGGGCGAACTGGTGTACACCGACGAAGCCGTGAGCTTTCTCATCGATGGCAACGTGATCGACACTGCCACCCGCCGCAACATCACCCAGGCGCGGCTCAACGAATTGTCGGGCATCGACTTCGCCACGCTGCCGCTCGACCAGGCGGTCAAGCATGTGCGCGGCAAGGGCGAACGCGTCATCGCCACCTTCGAGGACCCCAACTGCGGTTTCTGCAAGCGACTCGCCGCCGAATTGCAGACCATGGACAACGTCACCGTCTACACCTTTTTGTACCCGATCCTCAGCGCCGATTCGGCCGACAAGTCGCAACGCATCTGGTGCAGCAAAGATCGCGGCAAAGCCTGGATGGACTGGATTGCCGACGGCAAAGCGCCGAGCGCCGAAGCTTCCTGCGACGTCAAGGCGATCGAACAGAACGTCGCCCTCGGCCAGCAACTGCGCATCAACGGCACGCCCACCATTTTCCTCGCAGACGGCTCCCGCATCGGCGGTTTCGTGCCGGCGGAGCGACTCGACGAAGCCATCGACGCGGCGCAAGCCAAACTCAAGAAGTAGACGCACGGCGCGCAACGCTGAAACGAAAACACCCCGGCCGCGGCCGGGGTGTTTTCATTGGTGACGCGGCCTGCGGGCCAAGCGCCGCCTCGCGATCGGTTCTCAGTCCGGCGACAGCGCTCCGAATCGGCCCGCCGTCTGCCCCGCAGGTTCTTGATCGCCGCGCTTCAACGGCAGCGCTTTCGTTCGCACAGCGTCATTCATCATGCCCCTGCTCTGCGCATTCAACCAAAAAAGCGCTACTCCGCAGCTTGGCCATCATTTTCATCGGCCACGCGTTCGCTGGGTGATTTCGACACAAAATGCCTGACAACGCCAAAACCGAGAATTGCGCTAAAAATAAGAACGCCTAAAGTGACTGCTTCCATCATTTACCTCTTGCTGTCTCCAGAATTCGATTCACCAACGAATCGATTACGACCAGTATGGCAAAATAATGCTGCATTGCAACATTCAAGCAATTCAATTTGTTAATTGCTTGATCGAATAGGCGTTTACGTGCTGCTGCACGAGCCAAATGTCACATTAAGTCCATGTGCGTTTGTGCAGCTGGCACGCTCTCGCCCTGTCACTTGCAAGGATTCGGGCTGAACAAGTCCTAGTCTGAGCACCGCGCAGGTCACTGTGCTTGGCTGCTTGATGTTGGTGGCCCACCCGCTGCCAGTTGAAGCGGCGGTGGCGCGCGCGGCCGGGGTGAGCTGGCGGACGACGGTGGCCATACGGCTGGGTGGCCTACTGGCGCTGGCGGCACTGGTGAATCTGGTGTGCAGCGCCACCGGTTGGCTTGCCGCGTCTGCTCACTTTGCGGATTTCGGCGGCAGTGGTGCGAGCACGCTGGCGGGCTGGGCGCTGGAGCAATTGCGGATGCTGGCCATGATCCTGCTGGTGATCGCCGCGCTGATGGGGCTGCTGCGACTATTGCACAGGCTGTGGGTGGAACGCGCCATCCACCGCGCACTGGCGCCTGTCTTGCGGCGGATCGGCATTTGTGGCGAGGCCGCCAATATCGCGGTGATCGGCGCGACGCTCGGTCTCACCTTCGGCGCGGGCCTGTTGCTGCGCGAGGTGCGAATTGCCTGCGGGCTGAATCGGGCCGGGGCCGCGACAGCCGCGCGATAGCGCCTGTCGGAGATGAGTCGACGACGCCTTCGGCCGCATGCGAACTCCATGCGGCCGAAGGCGTCGAGTTTTTCGTCCTGCGTGAGATCAGGAATCGCCTAAAGTTAGTTTTCAAGACCCCAATTTTGCGCACGCATGGTGAGGTCGCTGATTACGCTCGCGTTAGGCGAACCCTGGTGGGTTCCACTCTTCCATCATCGTCGCGCGCGCTGCGGCGAGGCGCTCGGACATCAATCCCGCGAATCGCTTCAATAACGCGTAGCCGAATTCGGGGTTGCCCTCGCAATGCTCGCGGATGGCCTTGCCTTCAAATACCACGATCTTGCTTGGCTCCGTCGCTCTGGCGAGAAAGCTCCATTGGTACGGGGGGATCAACCACGACCAGCCGAGCACTTTGCCCGCACCGAGCGTTTGAACCACGATCGACGGCCCGGAGATGGCCGGGATCTCGACGACGATGTTGCCGCTATCGAGGAAAAAGAAACGATCCGCCGAATCACCATGTTTGAAAAGCACGTCATCACGCTTGATTTCCTGCCAGCTCGCATGCTCGGCGAGAAAAGCCACCAGATCGGGTGCGAGATCCGCGAAGAAGTCCTGGCGGGCGAGGTACTGGTGCAGAGATGTTGAAGTCATTTTCTGGAGCCTCCTCTTGGTACATCAATCATCACGATCTGTTGATCGCCATGCGAACCACTGGTCGGAGCAAGGAATGAGGCGAACCACGACGTGAGCAGCGCTGAACCAAATCCCGTTGCTCATGCTGTTGACAGCCCATGTCATCAGGAATTCCGAGCCTCGGCTGCGAGGGTATGAACGCCGATTTGAATCGGACCCACCCTGCAATCAAAGGACTCCGAAACCGGACAGGCCTTGTGGATTCCCGACCTCCTAACGTCGCCACCGCGGGCATCAGTTGCGATTTTCTGTGGGTCAGCGAACAGTGAGCGTGGCCCGGATGCTGCGGAGTGGGGTACGGGAGCCATCGGTTGGTCGACGGAAAGCCCCGGACTCCGGCCCTCAGCGTGCATTCGGGCTACGCCATTTGTCGCCGTCGTCATTCGCGGGTGCCCAGTTGCGGCCGCGGCGTGGTGGCCGTGCTCGGTGGCAAGATGGGGTACACCACCTTGGGTTGCTCGCCCGTCAGGCTGTGCAGAAAGGCGGTAATCGAATTCACCTCATCCTCGCTCAACACGGTACCGAGTTGCACCGAACTCATCACTGCGACGGCCTGTTTCAGATCCCAGGCTTTTCCGCTGTGGAA
>CBDTZF010000033.1:0-12712 GCA_965364825.1 uncultured Rhodocyclaceae bacterium
AAACTGGACGGTGCCGTTCTTGAGCGCAAACAGTGTGTGATCCTTGCCCATACCGACGTTTTCACCGGGATGAAATGCGGTGCCGCGCTGACGCACGAGAATGTTGCCAGCGGGAACGAGCTGGCCGCCAAAGCGCTTGACGCCGAGGCGTTTTGATTCTGAGTCGCGACCGTTGCGTGAACTGCCGCCGGCTTTTTTATGTGCCATGACCTATTCTCCTGATCAGGCCGAAATCGCTTCGATGCGAAGTTCGGTGTAGTTCTGACGGTGGCCCTGATGCTTCATCGAGTGCTTGCGACGGCGCATCTTGAAAATCTTGACCTTGTCGTGACGACCTTGCGAAAGCACCGTGGCTTTCACAGTGGCACCGTCAACCACGGGCGCGCCGATTTGTACCGACTCGCCTTCCCCGACCATAAGTACCTGATCGAGCGTGATTTCCGAGCCCACGTCTGCCGGCATCTGTTCTACCTTGATCTTTTGGCCGGCGGACACGCGATACTGCTTGCCCCCGGTTTTTATGACCGCGTACATGGTTGTGCTCCAATTGTCGGAAACTGCGCGAAAACGAATGATTTTATCGGGACGGATCAACCGTGTCAAAGTCTTTCGCCTGGGTGCCCAGTGCCGGGCAAAGCGCATCGATTGCTGCCTGTTCATGGCGATAGATCGCGTGCGGGCCGATATCTTCCCACAGGCCGTCGCGTTCCATGAGATCGACGACCTGTTTCTTGAGACCGCAGAAGGCGAGCGTCTGCCCGTCTTTGCGCATGTTTTCAATCACCGTACGGAGTGAATCGAGACCCGTGGCATCAATGGTATTGATGCCGGCAGACGAAAGCACCACGATGCGCGTGTCGGGCTGCGCGTGGCGGGCCCATTCCACCGCTTCAATGAAGCGCGCCGCATTCACGAAATGCAGTGCGCCGTCAAATCGCAGGATGACCACCGTCGGATGGGGGTGCGGCAGGCCGAAGCGCTGCAGGTCGCGGTAGGAGGCGTCTTCATGCAGGCCGAGCAGCGCAATGCGCGGTTTCATGCTGCGCCAGATGAGCAGTGACAGCGACAGCAATAACCCGGTCAGCACGCCGTTCTGAATGTGCGGGGCGAAGAACAGGGTGGCGCAGAAGGTGACAACCGCGGCAATGCCGTCATCGGTGTCGATGCGCCAGGCGCGCAGCATTGCCTTGAAGTCGACCAGATTGATGACGGCATGCAGGATGATGGCGGCGAGCACGGCACGCGGCAGATGGTGCAGCGTGTGTGCGAGGCTGAGCGTGGCCGCGATGACGATGGCGGCGCTGATCAGTGGCGCCAGCCCGGTGCGCGCGCCGGAGGCTAGATTGAGCGCCGAACGCGAAAACGACCCGCTGGTGGGCATGGTGCTGACGGCCGCGGCGGCGAGCTTGGCCAGGCCCTGGCCGATCAGTTCCTGGTCCTCGCTCCAGGGTTGGCCGGTTTTTTCCGAGATCGGTTTGCAGCTCGAGGCCGCTTCGAGAAAACTCACCAACGCCAGTACGAAGGCGGCCGGCAGCAGGGTGGATATCATGTCCCATGACGGCCGCGCCGGCAGCGACAGTGAAGGCAGCGCGTTCGGGATATTGCCGACCACCGCGCCGCCGCTCGTCTCGAAGCCAGTCAGCGCCGAGATCACGGTGCTGGCCGCGACGATCAAGAGCACACCGGGCATGCGTGGCAGCAGGCGCTTGAGGAGAACCAGCACAGCGAGTGCACCCAAGCCGAACGCCAGCGTCGTCACATGGGGCTGCAACAACGCGTCGGCATAATGTGTAAAATTTTCCGACAAGTCTGCACTGCGAGGCATATCCGCCCCGAGCAGTGCCGGGATTTGTGAAATACAAATGAGCAAGGCCGCGGCATTGATGAAGCCGACGAATACCGGCCGGGAAAGCAGATTCAGGACCCAGCCCTGGCGCAGCGCGCCGAGGATGATCTGGATCAGGCCCGAGAGCAATGCCAACCACACGGCTAGGTGGATATAGGCGCTGCTACCGGTCGCGGCCAGTGGCGCGACGCTCGCCGCGGTCAGCATGCCGGTAAGCGCCACCGGGCCCGTCGACAATTGCGGACAACTGCCCCACAAGGCGCCCACGATGGCGGGGAGCATCGCCGCGTAGAGGCCATAGTGCGCCGGAAAGCCCGCCAGTTGCGCATACGCCAGCGCTTGCGGCAGCGTGACCAGCGCGACCGTGACGCCCGCCACCACGTCACCACGCACGCCGGCTTGCGCCAGCGTATGGCGCCAGCGCAGGAAGGGAAACAAACGTTCGGCTAGCGACGTGGGTTGGCGCATTGTGCGGTTCGTGAGTGGGCGCTTCTGAATCCGTTGGCGCGTGCGCTCCGCCTGGAGCGGCGGGCTTCAAGCGCCCACGGTGGCTGAGTCTCTATGCATGGTAGCAAAGCGCGCTGTATTTGTTGGGCCGCTCGCCAGTGTGGCGTGCAGGTCGAGGATCACGGCCATTGTCTCGCGGGAGACGTGAAGTATGCGGCCCACCGGCTGTACACCCGCCCAGGTTCGACGACCGTTTTCAGGACGATATTTTTACGCTTGCGGACGCCATCAATGCTCAAGTCATCTTCCCGTGAGTCGTTATCGGTGGGTATGACAATTCCGGTTGGCGGCATCCACCAGCGGAGCGGGAACGTGAAGGCGACGGGCCAGTGTGGCCGGTCGCTTTCGTGCGTTGATGCGTCCGGTGATGCGGCCGCAAACCTTCAACGCACGCAAAAAGCGGATTCGGCGCTTGCCCAATCAGCAGCGGGTTGCTGGTCTGCGTCCAGCGAAAGCAGTGACATCGGCGTGGCCGGTGCAAGAAAGCCGCGGCCAGACGGGTGCCGACAGGTGTCTTGGCTCGCCGGTCGCGTTACCATGCGCCCTTGGCGACGAGCTGACAGGGCTCGATCAATAATGATCAATAACAAAAGATGCATCCCGACATCATGGCGCTGAAGGTGCAAACGTGTGCGGCCCATCATCTGGGCGACCGGCTCGAGCAACAGGATCGCGTGGCCATTTTCGTTGACCCGAAGAAACCGGGGATGGTGATGGCGGTGCTCGCCGACGGTATGGGGGGACATACGGGCGGCGCGATGGCGGCCGAGCAGGTGCTGCTCAAGTCCAAGCAGAACTTCGAGTCGTTCACGCCGCGTGACGAAACGACAGAAGCGCTGCTGGCCGAGGTGATAAAGGACTCGCACCTGGTCATCAAGCTGACGCGCTTCACCAGCGAGCAGGATCCGCACAGCACCGCGGTGGTTTTTCTGCTGCAACCGAAGCGCGCCGACTGGGTGCATTGTGGCGATTCACGCATCTACCATTTCCGTAGCGGGCGTCTGTTGCACCGCAGCGGCGATCATTCGCTCGTCGGCGAACTACAGCGCAAGGGCCGCCTCAGCGACGCTGCAGCGATGAAGCACCCGCACCGTAACGTGCTGATCTCCTGTCTGGGCAGCGAGCGCGAACCGCGAATCGACATGAATGGTGTGCGGCCGCTGATCGGAGGCGACTGCTTCGTGTTGTGTTCCGATGGCGTGTGGGCGTATTTCGACGACGAGGAGATGGGTCGAATCGTCGACTCGATGGATGCCCGCGAAGCCTGCCAGGAGATCATCACACGCGCACGTGAGCGCGCAGCGGGTGAAGGAGACAACCTGTCGGTTGCCATCATCCGTCTCGTCGAAGTCCAGCCCGATGGCACGGACTACCCGAAATTCAAACACTGACGCCGGGCGCTATTCGGAACGCAGCCAGGCGCGCCGCCAGAAAATGGCCGCGAGTATCGACGCGGTGACCCCCATCAGCGCGATCGCCAGCCAGAAGCCGTCACTACCGCGCGAGAGGGGCAACGGCTCGAAATTCATCCCGAAGATGCCGGCGATCAGCGAGGCGGGCAAGAACAGCATCGTCAGCACGGTCAGCACGCGCACTTCTTGATTGAGCCGGTTGTTGACGCTCGACAGGTGGATTTCGAGCACATCGCCCAGCAGATCGCGCACGTCATCGAGCAGTTCAACTACATGCAGGGTGTGATCGAGCACGTCGCGTAAATACGGGCGAATGTCCTCGCCAAAAAAAATGCTTTCGGTGCGGACCAGCGTGCCGAGCACTTCGCGCAGCGGCCACACCGCGCGCCGCACGGTGATGACGTCATGCTTGAGGGCGTTGAGCCGTTGCAGCACGTCGGGCGTCGGCGTGCCCAAGGCTTCGTCTTCCATCGCCTCGGTGACGCCCCCGAGCGCGTCCACAACCGCGAAATAACGATCGACGGCGCTGTCGAGCAGCGCGTGGGCGAGGTGGTCGACACCGCGCAGCCGCATCGGCGATCCGCCGCTGCGCAGGCGCTGGCGCGTCGGCTCGAAGACGCCGGTGGGCCGTTCCTGGAACGAAAGCACGAAGTCCTTTCCGACGACGATGCTGATCTGGTCGGCCACCAGGCTTTGCGCCGTCTCATCCCAGGTGAACATGCGCACGACGAGGTACAGGTAGTCGCCGTAGGCGTCGATTTTCGGTCGCTGCCCGGTATTGAGAATGTCTTCGAGCACCAGCGGGTGCAGGCCGAAGCGCTGGCCAATCGACTTCAGCAACGCCGCGTCCTGCAAACCGTATACGTTGAGCCACACGCGTGGATACTTGAATCGATGATCCGCAATGGCCTCGGCGGTCGGCAACACTTCTTCGGACAGGTTCGCAGCGTCAAAACTGAGCGCGGTGGCAACTGGCTGCGGCGTGCGGATCTCACCGACGTGGACGAGGGCGCCGGGCGGCAGGCCCGCCTTCTTGCTTGCGCTGGGTCGCGTTTTTCGTACGGAGTGTTTCCTTTTTTGTTTCATTTTGATGCGCATGTGACGGTCGAATAGTTAAAACCAGAGGTTGCGGTGCGTGAGTCTTTCAGTATGATGCAGCAGACGGGGATCAGTCGCTCGCAACGCCGGCAAGAGGGAGAGCAGCCGCAGCAGAAGTTGACGGACCCGAAAATCCGAAAAACCAAACACGTCCAGGGAGGACACCCCATGCCCGTGGTTATTGGCGTGCCCGCAGAGACCGTCGCCGGCGAACGCCGGCTGGCTGTCGTGCCGGAAGTAGTCAAGAAATACATCGCGTTGGGCGCCGAAGTCGTGGTGCAGAAGGGCGCCGGAGAAGCGGCGCATTTTCCCGACAGCAGTTTTGAATCCGTCAAATGGGTGGACACGCAGGCGGAAGTGTATGCGGCCGCCGATGTGTTGTTGTGCATTCATCCGCCCAGCCACAAGGCAATCGGGACGCTCAAGAGCGGTGCGGTGCTGGTTGGCATGCTCCAGCCGTGGTCGGATGCCAAGCGCGCCACGCTGTTCAAGGAGAAGAACATCACTTCGTTCTCGCTTGAGCTGCTGCCGCGTATCACGCGTTCGCAAAGCATGGACGTGCTCTCGTCGCAAGGTGCGGTGGCGGGTTACGAATGCGCGCTGATTGCCGCGGATCACTCGCCCAAGTTCTTCCCCATGCTCACCTACGCGGCCGGCACCATCCGCCCGGCCAAGGTGCTGGTGATCGGTGCTGGGGTGGCCGGCCTTCAGGCAATCGCCACCGCCAGGCGCATCGGCGCCCAGGTCGAGGCTTACGACGTGCGGCCTGAAACGCGCGAGCAGATCGAATCGCTGGGCGCCAAGTTCGTCGATACCGGTGTGTCGGCAGCGGGCACCGGGGGTTACGCGCGCGAACTGACCGAAGAAGAAAAGGCCCAGCAGGCCGAAAAACTTGCCAAGGCGGTGGCGCAGTGCGACGCGCTGATCACCACTGCCGCCATTCCCGGACGGGCGGCACCGAAGATCATCACCGATGCCATGGTGGCGCGCATGAAGCCGGGTTCGGTGGTAGTCGATATGGCCGCCGAGAGCGGTGGCAACGTCGAAGGCACCGAGGCGGGCAAGAAGGTGTGGAGTCACGACGTGCTGCTGATCGGCCCCACGCACATTACCAGCCGCATGCCCATTCACGCGTCCGAGATGTATGCCAAGAACCTCTTCAACTTCATCAGTCCGTTCATTAAGGACGGTACGCTCGCGCTCGACTGGGAAGACGAAGTGGTGACCGGCTCGTGCCTCACCCACGAGGGTGAGATCCGCCACGACGGCGTCAAACAAGCGCTCAAGCTCTAACCGGAGGATTCGACCATGGAAGGAATAGTCTATCTATACGTCTTCATACTGGCCGCGTTTACCGGCTACGAAGTCATCTTGCGTGTGCCGGTCATCCTGCACACACCCCTCATGTCCGGCTCCAACTTCATTCATGGCGTCGTGCTGATCGGCGCCATGGTGGTGTTGGGGCATGCCGATCCGGATAGCCCGCTTCAACTGGCCATCGGCTTCATCGCCGTCCTGCTCGGCGCCGCCAACGCGGCAGGTGGTTACGTGGTGACCGAGCGCATGCTCGCGATGTTCAAGTCCGGCAAAAAGGGAGGTGCATGATGACCGTGAAGTGGCTCATTGATCTCTCGTATGTCGCCGTGGCGGTGGTCTTCATCCTCGGCCTGAAGGCCATGAGTTCGCCGGTCACGGCCCGCAAGGGTATTATCTGGGCGGGCTGGGCGATGGTCGCCGCAACAGTCATCACCTTGTTCTGGCCGGGCATGCAGAACTTCTTCCTCATGTTCGTCGCGATGGCGATCGGCGGCGGTGCGGCGTGGTGGTCGGGCAAACGCGTCGCCATGACCGACATGCCGCAAATGGTGGCCATCTACAACGGTATGGGCGGCGGCGCGGCGGCAGCGATTGCGTTGCTGGAATTCACCCGCGGTGAAGTGCATAGCACTGCCGGTATGACGTTGGGCATTCTCGGCGCGCTCATCGGCTCAGTGGCATTCTCCGGTTCCTGCGTCGCCTTCGCCAAGCTGCAGGGCATCATGAAGAAGGCCTTCCGCCTGCCCGGACAGCAGCACGTCAATGTCGGGCTGGCCGCAGTGGTTGTCATCCTCGGGCTGGCGATCATCACCTCCGATGCACCTGGAATGGGCGCCATTGTGGTGTTCTTTATCCTCGCGCTGGCGCTCGGCGTCGTCATCACCGTGCCAATCGGCGGCGCCGACATGCCGGTGGTGATTTCACTGCTCAACGCCTTCACCGGCCTCGCAGTGGGTTTCGAGGGCTACGTGCTGGGCAATCCCGCGCTGGTCGTCGCCGGTATCGTCGTCGGTGCGGCGGGTACCTTGCTGACCCAACTGATGGCCAAGGCGATGAACCGCCCGATCCTGAACGTGGTGTTCACGCCGATTACCGGCGAGGCGATCGACGGTGAGGCGATCGAGGGTTCGATGCGCGAAATGGGTGCGCTCGACGCGGCCGCCGTCATGCGCTACGCCAACAGGGTCATCATCGTGCCGGGGTATGGCATGGCGGTGGCTGGTGCGCAGCACAAGGTGTGGGAGATGGCGCAACTGCTCGAAGAAGCCGACGTCGAAGTGGCCTTTGCCATTCATCCGGTGGCTGGCCGCATGCCGGGCCACATGAACGTGTTGCTGGCCGAGGCGGGTGTGCCTTACGAGAAGATCTTCGACATGGAAGACATCAACCCGGAGTTTGCGCTCAGCGATGTAGCCCTGGTCATCGGTGCCAACGACGTGGTCAACCCCTCGGCGCGCACCGACAAATCCAGCCCCATCTTCGGCATGCCGATTCTCAATGCCGACAAGGCGCAGAACGTCATCGTCATCAAGCGCGGCAAGGGCACGGGGTATTCGGGCGTCGAGAACGCACTGTTCTACGGCGAAAACTGCCGAATGCTCTACGGTTCGGCGCAAAAGGCCGTCGGCGATATCATCCAGCAGATCAAGTCGATGGAAGGCTGAACGCTTCGTTTTTCAGCCCAAGAAAGCGCTCCCGATCGGGAGCGCTTTTTTTTATGCCCGTGACACCCAGTGAGCCTTACAAAAGCTGGGCGAAATCGTCGGCCGGCAGTGGGGGCGCATAAAACCGCCCCTGCTGGCGCTCACAGCCCAACTCCAGAAGCTGTTGCGCCTGAGCTTCGGTTTCGATGCCGACCGCCTGAACCGAACGCGATAGCGCCTTGATCGCCGAAATCGTCGCCGCGAGCACCATGCCGTCGCCAGTTCGACCCAAGTCGCGGATCAATTCGCGATCGAGTTTGAACGTACCGATCGGCAGCCGGTGCAAACGGCCGATCGGCAAAGGGCGGTTGCCGATGGCGGTGATGGCGAGCCGAATACCCAGTCGATCGATGGCAAGCAACGTCCGTTGCAGACGGTCGGTGTCTTCGCACAGGCAGACCTCCGGCAGGTTCAGCTCGATCGCCGAGGCGGGCAGCGTAGTATCGCGCAGTGCGCTGCCAAGGCGGTCGAGAATGTCGTCCTGCGCAAGCATGTGTGCGGATATGGCGATGGCCACCGGAATCGCCACCCCGGCGCGATGCCATTCGGCCGCATGCGAGCATGCGAGCCGCAGTGCATGCCAGCCGATGGCGAGACCATGGCCGGCATCTTCCGCGCTGTTCATGAAGTCGCGCGGACTGAGCTGACCGAGGTCGGGGTGATTCCAGCGCAGCAGCGCTTCCGCCGCCACCAGGCCGCCGGTGCTGACATCTCTTACCGGCTGGAAATGGATCGACAGCGCGTCGTGGTCAATCGCCTGCGCCAAAGCACTATCCAGCGCGGCGTGTTCGAAGCGGGCGGCATTAGTCGCGGCATCATGAAACAGGCAGCCATTGACGCCGTCGAGCCGGGCGCGCTGCATCGCTGCGGTCGCGCGCTCGGTGAGAAGTGACAACGTGGCGCCGTCAGCGGGGTACACCGCGACGCCGACGCTCGCGTTAAGCGCCAGCGCCTTGGTGTCGACGGTGAACGGTGCGGCGAGCGCGCCGCGCGCCCGGTCGACCGCGCGGCTCACCTCGCGCATCGACGCAACATTGGTGACCACCGCCATGAAGCGGTCCGCACTCACGCGCATGCACTCGACCGATGCCCCGCACGCGGACATACGCGCGGCAAGCTGTTGCTCCAAGGCATCGTCAGCGAGGCGATCGACCGGAGCAACGTCCTGCGTTAATCCGTCGATGTCGAGGCACATGAGTGCACACACCTGTTGCCCACGCGCGGCCGCTTGCGCAGCTTCATCGAAGCATGATTGAAGCCGATGTGGTGCAGGGGTGGCGCCGGGTGAACCGCGCTCGGTCCGGGACTCTGCAGTTGTTTTGCGAAACGCCGCGCTGACGCTGGCATCGATGGGCATCAGGGGCGCCCGGTCGCTCAGGAGCAGGATGCGCCAGCCGGGCTCGGGGCCGGGGAGCAGGCGGCCGCGCATTGCCGGCGAACCGTCGACAGGCTGAACGCTTACGGGGCCGCTCTCACGCGCGGGGTCGGACAGTGTGCACAGCGCGCTCAAGGGGTAGCCGGTAAGCGACGTGTCGGCCGCGCCGAATTTGTGGCGTGCAGGGGCGTTGGCGGCGATGATGTGACCGCGCGCGTCGATCACCAGTGCGGCTTGATCGAGCACCGCGGCAAGGCGTGGCCAGACCGTATCCGCCGCCCGTGCGGCTTGCGGGGAAATACCGGTGACCGGATCGGCGCTGAGAATGAGGGCGTGCACGCCGGGCCGGATACGTGCCGCGGCAACATAGGCCAGGTCACGCTCACGTCCGCCGGGTAGCGTGACCCGCAGGCTGCCGCGCATTTCACCCTGAATGAACAGTGTGTTGCGTGCCGACAGGAACGCGTGCTCGGAAGCAAACAGCGTCGTCAGCGGCTGGCCGGCGAGGTCGCGGTAACTTCGCTCCATCAGGCGGCACGCCGCGCTGTTGACTTCGAGAATGGTCTCGTCGCTGGCGATGATGAGCCCCTCGTTCATCAGTTCGAACAGGGACAGATAGAGCCCCGCCTCGGCGCCTTCGGTCAGATCAGGTACGAAGAGGTCGTAGGCGTCTTTGGGCAGGGGAGCCAGTTCCATCGGCGGACGCAAGGGAATGATCGGGATGAATCATCATAGCGGCCGCGCCGAGGCGATCTTGACGTCGAAAGCGGGGCGTTTTGCCCCTTAATCGATCTTTCGTGCGAACGATTGTAACGCGGTGTTAACGCTTGCGGCCAACGCCGCCAAGCAGGAAGGCCACTGGCGGGCTACCACGCTTTGCCGGGCTGGCAGGCGCTTTTTGGTTGCCAGTATTCTGCGTCTCACTCGTTGCCGACGCCTGATAGGGCTTGCTGTAGTCGAAGCCGTCGGGTGCAATGGTCGATACCCGCTTGCGCCCGCCACGATCACGCGGCGCCGGGCTGCTGCTGCGTTCCCGGTTGCCACCGCTGCTGCGCGATTCGGTGGTGCGCGGGCGCGATTCACGGCGCGTGTCGTCCGCACCGCGGCGGCCCGGCTCGAAACCTTCCACGCTGAGCTGCGGAATCTTCAGCCCGATGAGCTTCTCGATCTCGGTGAGCCGGTTTTTTTCTTCCCCGCTGACCAGCGAAATCGCCTTGCCGGTCTTGCCTGCGCGGCCGGTGCGGCCAATGCGGTGGATGTAGTCTTCCGCAGTGTGCGGCAGTACATAGTTGATGACGTAAGGCAGATCATCGATGTCCAGCCCGCGTGCCGCCACATCGGTCGCGATCAGCACGCGCGTGGCACCTGACTTGAAGGCGTCGAGCGCTTCTGTGCGCTGCTGCTGATTCTTGTCGCCGTGGATGGCATCGGCGGGAATGTTGCTGGTGTTGAGATAGTGGGCCAGCCGGCTGCAGCCGAATTTGGTATCGACAAACACCAGCACCTGGGTGTCGATCGAAGTGCGCAGCAGGTGAGCGAGCATCTCGCGCTTGGTATTTGCGTCGACCGGGTACATCTGGTGTTCAATGGTTTCGCTCACCATGTTGCGCCGCGCCACCTCGATAAGCTGGGGCTCGTTGAGCATCTGGTCGGCCAGCTTCTTGATTTCGTTCGAGAAGGTGGCGGAAAAGAGCAGGCTCTGGCGTTGCGACGGCAGCAGCGCGAGGATACGGCGGATGTCGGGGATGAATCCCATGTCGAGCATACGATCGGCTTCGTCAAGCACGAGCACTTGCACCTGCCCCAACTGGATGCTTTTTTGCTGGACGTGATCGAGCAGGCGCCCGGGCGTGGCGACGACGATTTCAACCCCGGCGCGTAACGTCTGCATTTGCGCATTCATGTCCACGCCGCCATATATGCAGGTGGCGCGCAGCGGCAGATGACGTCCGTAGGTGAGCACCGATTCGTGCACCTGGATCGCCAGTTCGCGCGTGGGCGCGATCACCAGCGCACGCACTGGATGACGGGCGGGCGAGGTGCTGCTGCTGGCATGCGGGGCGAGACGTTGCAACAGCGGCAGGATGAAGCCGGCCGTCTTGCCGGTTCCGGTCTGCGCGCCACCCATTACGTCGCGGCCGGCGAGGACGACCGGAATGGCCTGTCGTTGAATGGGCGTCGGCTCGGTGTAGCCGGCGTCTTCGACAGCGCGCAGCAGTTCGGGCATCAGGCCGAGATCGGCAAAACTCATAGGCAGGTCGTTCCTTGGTGGGCGCGCAGGCGCGCCGATTGAATGCATAACACACAATTATAGCGCGTTGACGCGCTCGCTCCGTTCGATGTCCGGCGCGGCGCATTGGGCAATGCGCCTTTTAGCGTAAGTCGTGACGGCTCAGATAGCCGGTGACTTCTTCGCGATCGTGGTAAAGGTGTTTGAAACGCAGTGTGAATGGGACCTTGCGGAGCTGGCTGACGATGGTGGCGCGCGCCTGCTGCAGGGCGGCATAGCGCTTTTTCATCGGCAGTTTGAGGTTGAAGATCGCGTGGCGGCAATCGCCTTGGCGGGCCCACCCGGCGATCAGCGCAGCGACGCGCGCAGGCTGTTCGACCATGTCGCAGACAAGCCAGTCGATGCGCCCCTTCGGACGCCAGACGAAACCATCTGCACGCACCTGGGTGACCATGCCGTCGGCGATCAGGCGTGGGTCCATCGGGCCATTGTCGATCGCCGTCACGCGCAAACCCCGGCTCGCCAATTGCCAGCTCCAGCCGCCCGGCGCAGCACCCAGATCGACCGCCTTCTGACCCGCCCGCAGCCAGCGTTCGCGCTCAGTGTCATCGAGCAAAGTGAGCAAGGCTTCGGCCAGTTTGAGGGTCGAGCGGCTGGGCGCGTCGCGCGGCATGCGCAGGCGCGGAATACCCATCGGCCATTGGCTGCAGGCGGCGGGGTCACTCAATCCGATCCACGCTTGCGTCGCGTCCGGAAAGAAGATCTGAAGCTGTGGCAAGCGCCGTTGACCGGGTTTGAGCATGCCGGCGCGCGTCATTGCGGTCTGCAGCAGCGGTGCAAAGCGCTTGCAAAAGCCTGATCGGGTCTTGCCCTCGTTGGTGTCGGGATACTCGAGCATGACGCCGCTCACCGCCGTGCGCGCCGACGCCAGACAGTCGACAATCGGTGTGACGCGATCGCGGCTTGGCAGCGACGGTAGATGTGCGATCACCGGCCATGCCTGTCGGGCAAAACAGAGCGCCCGAAGTGGCAGCGCCTCTTGTATCGAGCGCCAGTCACGCGCGGCTTCGAAATGAAACAAAAGGTAACCATCGTTCGCGTCGGCGCGCGCCGTGCCCAACCCGTGGCTGACCGCGTAATCGGCGATTTCGGCGGACGCTTCGTTCTCGAAACCGGGGCGACACTGAACGAGCAGGGAAGGGCGTGTCGCAGGATCGGTCATTG
>CBDTZF010000034.1:0-12683 GCA_965364825.1 uncultured Rhodocyclaceae bacterium
TGGTTCCATAATGTCGCGCAGTCGAACGAAGCAGAAAAGCTGGAAGAGGCCTAGGGTCTGCTGCCATACAACTCACGCAGGTACGGTAGTTATGTCAACCTGCCTTATCTACGTGGTCGCAGTATCGTGCTGCGGGCGCGGGGCAGGGTGGTCGGGTAGTCGCGGCTGAAGTGCAGGCCTCGGCTCTCCTTGCGGCGCAACGCGCTGCGCACGATGAGATCCGCGGTGACCACGAGATTGCGCAATTCGATGAGATCGTTGCTGACCGTGAAGTTGGCGTAATATTCATTGATCTCGCGGGTAAGCAGGCGAATTCGGTGCTGAGCGCGCTGAAGTCGCTTAGTGGTTCGCACGATGCCGACGTAGTCCCACATGAAGCGGCGCAACTCGTCCCAGTTATGTGCAATGACGACTTGTTCGTCCGCGTCGGTGACCCGGCTTTCGTCCCAGCGGGAAAGTTCGGTTGCCGGCGGTTGCCGCGTGCTGGCAAGAATGCTTTCGGTGATGGCCTCGCTGAAAACCACGCATTCGAGTAGCGAGTTGCTGGCCAGGCGGTTGGCACCGTGCAGGCCGGTGCATGTGCTTTCGCCGACCGCGTACAGTCCCGGCAGATCGGTATGGCCGTCCAGATCGGTCTTGATACCGCCGCAGGTGTAGTGTGCGGCAGGTACGACCGGAATCCCTTCCTTCGTGATATCGATGCCGAGTTCGAGGCAGCGCGCGTAAATCGTCGGGAAGTGCTGCTTGAGAAAGTCGGCCGGTTTATGGCTGATATCGAGAAACACGCAGTCCAGCCCGCCTTTTTTCATCTCGAAGTCGATTGCTCGCGCGACGATATCGCGCGGTGCGAGTTCGGCTCGTGGATCGTATCGCGGCATGAAGCGCTCGCCGCTGGGCAGCCGTAGGACCCCGCCCTCACCTCGCACCGCTTCAGTAATCAGAAAGGTCTTGGCGTGTGGATGGAAAAGACAGGTGGGGTGGAACTGGATGAACTCCATATTCTCCACCCGGCAGCCCGCCCGCCACGCCATGGCGATGCCGTCTCCGGTCGCGGTATCGGGATTGGTCGTATACAAATAGACTTTTCCCGCACCGCCGGCGGCGAGCACGGTGTGCGCGGCGCCGAGTGTTTTTATGTGACCAGCGCGAATGTCGAGCACATAGGTGCCGACGCATCCGCCTTCTGTTTGCCCGGATCGCTCTCGGACGATGAAGTCGATTGCAATGTGATCTTCCAGCACCGTGATGTTCGAGTGTGCGACGACCTGCTCGGTCAGCGTCGCCTGTACGGCGGCGCCGGTGGCATCGGCAGAGTGGATGATGCGTCGGTGACTGTGCCCGCCTTCGCGGGTGAGGTGATAACCGGTCGGGTTGTCCGGATCGAGCGTAAAGGGCACGCCGCGGTTGATCAGCCATTCAATGGCGCGGGCGCCATTCGTGATGACGTGGCGGGTTGGGCCGGAATCGCACAGGCCGGCACCGGCGTCGAGAGTGTCCTGAATGTGGGCTTCGATGCTGTCGGTTGAATCGAGCACCGCGGCAATACCGCCCTGCGCCCAGGCGCTCGCGCTGTCGCCGAGCGAGCGCTTGGTGACCAGCGCGACACGGAGGTGTTCGGCCAGGCGCAGCGCCACGGCTTGCCCTGCCAGCCCGCTTCCGATGATGACGGCGTCGAATGTTTCCACGTTGGAAGGGGCAGCCAAATGATGGTAGCCAACTATATCACGCAGGCTCCGGCGCCATTTTCAGCAAAAACCCTTTCGGCCTATGAACTATCAGATGCTGCAGTGGTCTGCTGCTGTGTACTACGTGCTTTTGGCGAAGGGTGCCCGCTTCGTTATACTTCTTCGGTTTAACCGTCGAAGGATGGCAGCGCCCTAAACCAAATGACTGACCGAGAAGTGGATCAACAACTTGTTGAACGCGTGCAGCGTGGAGACAAGCAGGCATTCGGCCTGCTGGTTTCCAAGTACCAGCGAAAGCTGCTACGGCTGTTGTCGCGCCTGATTCGCGACCCGGCGGAAGTGGAGGATGTTGCTCAGGAAACGTTCATCAAGGCTTATCGAGCGCTTCCCGCTTTTCGGGGTGACAGTGCGTTTTACACTTGGCTGTATCGCATTGGCATAAATACAGCCAAGAATTACCTCGTTGCTCAGCGCCGGCGGGCGCCGACGACGACAGGTTTTAATGCAGAAGAAGCGGAAACTTTTGACGATGGAGATCAACTCAGAGACATCAATACGCCTGAACGGCTGATGATGTCGCGGCAGATTGGTCAAACGGTTGAAGCGGCGATGGAGTCTTTGCCTGAAGAGTTGCGCACGGCCATCATGTTGCGCGAGATCGAAGGGCTAAGTTACGAGGAAATCGCCAGCATCATGGAATGCCCGATAGGGACAGTGCGTTCGAGGATTTTCCGGGCGCGTGAGGCAATTGCGGACAAGCTGAGGCCGTTGCTCGATACGGCCCCTGACAAACGGTGGTAGGAATGAAGGAACGTATTTCGGCAGTGCTTGACGGGCATGAAGACGCCCATGGACTCGACTCTGTACTTGCTTCCATCAAGGAAGCCCCGGAAAGCCGGGATAGTTGGCGAACCTACTGTCTGATCGGTGATGCGCTACGTGCCGAGACTTCGCTGCGAAGCGATCTCACCGCGTTCGTGATGCAGCGGCTGGAGACCGAACCAACTGTACTGGCGCCGACGCATTCAGTGCGGGATCATCAGCGCAAGGCGGGGCATTGGGGCAAGATTTTGCCGCTCGCAGCTTCGGTTATGGGCGTCGCTGTGGTCGGCTGGGTTGCACTCCAGTTGAATCAGAACGATCCGGCTCCGGCCCCAGTTCAGTTGGCTGCCGAGCAGCCAGCAATTACCCTTGCATCAAAGACCGTCCCGCCCTCGGCAACGGATCCAAACGATGCGCTGCGCACCTATGTATTCGCTCATCAAAGCACGGCCACGCTTGGGGCGATGCCAAGCGTGGCACCGTACGTACGAACCGTCGCGGAAGTCCCCCAGGGTTATAAATGATTTTCCGGAGCTTGATTGCGCTGTGTATTGTCGCGACAAGCTTCGTCGCCAGGGCCGACGACGGTGACGATGCGCTAAAGTGGCTCAACCGCATGGTGACCGCTGCACGGCAAGTGGATTTCGCCGGCACCTTTACCTACATCAGTGGCAAGCGGCTGGAAACCATGCGTATTGCCCATGTGGCTGGGGCATCCGGAGAGGTCGAGCGCTTGGAGACGCTGGATGGAAGCCCGCGCGAGGTCATCCGGCGCCACGGCGAAGTGCGTTGTGTTTTGCCGAATCTGAAAACGGTTATCGTCGATCGGCATGCCAGCCGGCGCACCTTCCCCGGTCGGTTGCCGATGACCGTCGCCACGCTGGAAGAACATTACCGTGTCGGCAAAGGCGCAATCAGCCGCGTCGCTGGTCGGCAGAGCCAGATTGTGACGCTCGAGCCGCGCGACGACTTGCGCTACGGTCATCAATTGTGGGCCGATGTCGAAAGCGGGCTGCTGCTCAAGGCACGCATGGTGGATGAATCGGGAGAGGTGGTCGAGCAGTTCGCATTCAACGAAGTGCAAATTGGCGGAAAGATCGATCCCCAACTATTGCAGGCGCGGTACGAAGCCGCGCCGGACTGGCGTATTCTCAATGCGCGCGGCAATGAAACCACTGAACAGCACATTGGATGGCATCTCACCGACGCCTTGCCAGGGTATCGCCTCATGTCGAGCATTCGCCGAGAGATCGGCGATCGCGGCCACGAGGCGTTGCACCTCGTTTATTCGGACGGCCTGACCAGTATTTCTGTATTCATTGAACCCGATACGGGCGCGCCCCATCCCGGCAGTGATGCAAAGGGTTTTCTGTCTGCAGGTTCCATCGGCGTGTATGCGCGAACTGTGTCCGGCCAACGCCTTACGGTGCTGGGTGAGGCGCCGCGCGAGGCGTTGCGCCGCCTCGGCGACGGCATGGCAATGGTGTCGCAATGATCGAAGCCCGTGCCGTGGTGGTGCGCGCTGCGCGACAGACCGCATGGGTACGGGTGGACGATCGACCAAGCGGCTGCGGGCGTTGCAATGAGCCAGGTGGCTGCGGTGGGGCACGTATTTCATATGCCTTTGGCCGACCCAACGAAGTGTTCGAAGTCCATAACGCCGAGCTATTTGAAGCGGGTGATCGGGTCGTGCTCACGATTCAAGATGGCGCGGCGCTCCGCGCAGCATTCGCGACTTACGGCGCCCCGACGCTTGGCGCCATTCTCGGTGCAGCCTTGGGTACCTGGCTGGCGGGCGACACGGGTGCGGCGATTGGCTTGGTTGGAGGCGTAGTTGTGGCGTTCCACCTTGCACGACAACGTGTCGCTACCGCGCCGTGGCAGCGCCGTCTATCCATGTCGATTCGTGGAGATCAGGGTGAATGCGTGCAAACGGTCCCGCGGCCCTAAGGCCATGAACGCGCGCTGGATGCGGTGTTCCCAGGTTCTATTGTTGGTGGTGGCTTTTTGTATGTCGCCGCTTGCTCAAGCGGCTGAGCTGCCTGATTTTTCGGTGCTGGCGCGGACGCAGGGCGTTTCCGTTGTCAATATCAACGCGACGCGAAACACTGATGTACCAAACGGCAATGACGCGGCGCTTGACAACCCGGAACTACCTGATTTTCTTCAACGCCTGATTCCCGAGCACCCCATGCCGGCGCCACCCGGGGATGATCACGCGGTGGGATCGGGCTTCATCATCAGCGCTGATGGTCACATCCTGACGAATGCGCACGTCGTTGATAACGCAACAAGCATCGAGGTGCGCCTCCAAGACAAGCGGACTTTCTTTGCGCGACTGGTTGGCGCCGATCCACGCTCGGATGTGGCACTCATCAAGATCGATGCGAGTGATCTGCAGGCGGTTCGCCTGGGTCAGGTTGAAAGTCTCGAGGTTGGCGATTGGGTCATCGCGATTGGCTCGCCGTTCGGTTTCGAAAACAGCGTCACCGCGGGTATCGTCAGTGCGCAAGGTCGCGTTTTCCCGCGTGAAAGCTTCGTGCCCTTCATTCAGACCGACGTGGCGATCAACCCGGGCAACTCAGGTGGGCCGCTGTTCAATCTCGACGGTGAGGTGATTGGCGTCAATTCGCAGATTTACAGCCGGACGGGCGGTTTCATGGGCGTATCTTTCGCCATCCCGATCGATATCGCGATGGACATCCAGGCGCAGCTGCGGGCCCATGGCGAGGTCCGGCGCGGTCGCATCGGGGTGTCGATTCAAGAGCTTACGCCGCAACTGGCGCATGCCTTTGGGCTGGAGCAAGCCGAAGGTGCGTTGGTCGGCACGGTGGAACCTGATAGTCCGGCTCATCGTGCTGAGATGCGCACTGGCGACGTGGTATTGCGGTTCGACGCACGGGCCGTGCGAAGTGCGGACGATCTACCGCGCATTGTTGGCGCGGTTGAGCCAGGGCGCGAAGTGGATATGACGATCTGGCGCGAAGGTGCGCAACAGCAGCGTCGAATTACGGTAGGTCAGTGGGCGAGTGAGCGCCGGCGGCATGTCGGGCAACCCCTTGCGGTGCCTGCGCCGCCGCGGCTCGGGCTGGAACTCACGGAGCCGAATGGCGCGCAGTTGAGATCGCTCGGCGCGCGCTGGGGGCTGGAGGTCGCCGCCGCCGTCGGGCCGGCGGAGCGTGCGCAGATCCTCGTGGGCGATTTGCTCATTGCGGCAGTGCGCAACGGACAACAGTCTCCACTACGTTCGTTGGCGGATTTCGATGCGGCATTGCGAGCGATATCGCCGGGAGAGTCACTCTCGCTCCTGTTACAGCGTGGCCCCGGGCGAACCTTTGTGACCCTGGGCCCGGGGCAATGATCCTGTTGCGCGTCCTGAGTCGCAGTTGGTGCCATTTATGCGACGAGCTGCTTGAAGGGCTGGCGCCAATTGCCGCGCGTTACAACACCCAGATCGAGGTGATCGACGTCGACTCCGATGCGCAACTGGAGGAACGATGGGGCGAGCTCGTCCCGGTGGTGCTGACAGATGACCATCAGCCGCTTTGCCACTATCATCTCGACGAGCGCGCGGTAGCTGCCTATCTGGAGCGATTTCCGCTAAAATCGTCCGATTGACCTCGCTGGGAAATCGAGGTGCTCAGCGGTACCGAAAGGTACACGCGGAGCACCTTTTTTGTTGTGTTATGCACCATATCCGTAATTTTTCGATCATTGCGCACATCGATCATGGCAAGTCCACGCTGGCCGATCGCCTGATCCATCGTTGCGGCGGCTTGGCCGATCGCGAGATGGACGCCCAAGTGCTAGATTCGATGGATCTGGAGCGCGAGCGCGGTATCACCATCAAGGCGCAGACGGCGTCGTTACTGTACACCGCGAAGAACGGCGAGGTGTATCACCTCAACCTGATCGATACACCGGGGCATGTCGATTTCAGTTACGAAGTGTCGCGCTCGCTGTCCGCCTGCGAAGGCGCCCTGCTGGTGGTCGATGCTTCGCAAGGGGTCGAGGCGCAAACCGTCGCCAACTGCTACACCGCTCTCGACCTCAATGTCGAGGTCGTTCCGGTGCTCAACAAAATCGATCTGCCGGCGGCAAATCCCGCGCAGGCGCGCGAGGAGATCGAGGATGTAATCGGCGTCGATGCCTCGGAGGCCATCGAGTGCTCGGCAAAGACGGGAGTCGGTATCGATGAAGTGTTGGAGGCGGTCATTGCACGCATCCCGCCGCCAGTGGGCGATCCGACGGCACCGCTCAAGGCCTTGATCATCGATTCCTGGTTCGACAGTTACGTTGGTGTGGTGATTCTCGTTCGCGTCGTCGATGGCAGCCTCAAGGCCAAGGACCGCATGCGCCTCATGGCGACGGCTGCCGAGTATCCGGTTGATCAGGTCGGCGTGTTCACGCCCAAATCGTTGGTGCGTGAATCGCTCAGCGCCGGTGAAGTGGGGTTCGTCATCAGCGGCATCAAGGTGCTGGCCGATGCCAAGGTCGGCGATACCTTGACGCTCGCCTCGCGTCCGGCCGCAAAGGCGCTACCCGGCTTCAAGGAAATCAAATCGCAGGTTTTCGCCGGCCTCTACCCGATCGAGTCGAACGAGTATGAGCAGTTGCGCGAATCGCTCGAAAAGCTGCAACTCAACGATGCTGCGCTGAAATACGAACCGGAGGTGTCACAGGCGCTCGGCTTCGGCTTCCGCTGTGGCTTCCTCGGTTTGCTGCACATGGATGTGGTGCAGGAACGTCTCGAGCGCGAGTTCGACATCGAACTGATTACCACCGCGCCGACGGTGGTGTACGAGGTGCTGCTTAAGGACGGTTCGCTGATCAAGATCGAGAATCCTTCGCGTCTGCCCGACCTGTCAAAAGTCGAGGAAATCCGCGAACCGATCATCCGTGCGACAGTATACGTGCCCCAAGAATACGTCGGCTCTGTCATCACCCTGTGTACCCAAAAACGTGGCGTTCAGATCGACATGCGCTATCACGGGCGACAGGTTCAGTTGGTCTACGATTTGCCGATGAATGAAGTGGTGATGGACTTTTTCGATCGTCTCAAATCCACTTCGCGCGGCTATGCGTCGCTGGACTACGAATTCCGCGAGTACCAGGTTGCTGATCTGGTGAAACTCGATATCCTCGTGAACGGCGAAAAGGTCGACGCCTTGTCGGTGATCGTGCATCGCGCGACGGCGCAGTACCGCGGCCGGGAGTTGGCGTCGAAGTTGCGCGGCATCATTCCGCGGCAGATGTTCGATGTGGCGGTGCAGGCGGCGATCGGATCACAAATCGTCTCGCGCGAGAACATCAAGGCGCTACGCAAGAACGTGCTCGCCAAGTGCTATGGCGGCGATATTTCGCGCAAACGCAAGCTGCTTGAAAAACAGAAAGCGGGCAAGCGGCGGATGAAGCAAGTCGGTGCGGTGGAAATTCCGCAAGAGGCGTTCCTTGCCGTATTGAGAACTGACGAAGGCAAGTAAGGCGTTCGACGCCATTTCTGGAGACACCGTGAATTTTGCTTTGATCCTGTTTGTGCTGCTCGTGATTACGGGCGTGCTTTGGCTGGCTGATAAATTCTATGCACGCAAGCGGCGTGCCGAGGATGCGACCGACCCTTGGTGGGTCGAATACGGTGCGAGCTTCTTTCCCGTGATTCTTGCGGTGTTTTTCTTGCGTTCGTTTCTCGTCGAGCCGTTCAAGATTCCCTCCGGTTCGATGATTCCAACGCTGCTGGTAGGCGATTATATTCTCGTCAACAAATACACCTACGGCATTCGCTTGCCCGTGATCAACAAGAAAATCGTCGACATAAACGAGCCACAGCGTGGCGATGTGATGGTTTTCCGTTACCCGGACAAGCCAGAACTCGACTACATCAAACGCGTCGTCGGCCTGCCGGGTGATACGGTCGAGTACTTCGACAAACGGCTCAAGATCAACGGCGAATCGGTGCCCATCGAGTCGGCAGGTGATTTCATTCATCGTGACCGGCTCTATTCTAGCGAGGAGTTCATCGAAACGCTCGGCGACACGCGTCATGCGCTGCTCAACGATGCCGACAAGCCGGCTTTCGTGCCGCAGGTGCATCAGTTCCCGCAGCGCAACAACTGTACCTACACGAATACCGGCGTGCGCTGCAAGGTGCCCGAGGGGCATTATTTTGTCATGGGCGACAATCGGGACGACAGCAGCGACAGCAGGGTGTGGGGCTTCGTTCCCGAAGAGAACATTGTCGGTAAAGCATTTTTCATCTGGTTCAACTTTAACGAATTCAGTCGTATCGGTTCGTTTGAATAAACCTGGAAACGGTCGTTGGGCGCGCCCGCATGTGCGGCTGGCGAGTCGTCTGGCAAGCCGCGAGGCCGTAGGTGGCCCCTGCAACATCCAGTTGCTAAATGAGGTAACGCAGGCAGGCGGGCCGCCAGTCGTTCAATCGGGCGTGTAGCGTTCTTAGCAAACGAGTGAAGGCAATCATGACGAAATATTCCCGTGCGATCAGTCACTTATCGAAGACAATAAGCGGTCATCGGCCGTTTCCAGGTTTGAGGAAGACGCGCATGAAGAACAAACAAACCGGCCTCTCGCTGATAAGCATGCTGATCGTCGCGATCATTCTCGCCTTCCTCTTCCTGATCGGCCTGCGCACAGTGCCGGTGGTGACGGAGTACATGGGCGTCAAGCGAATCATTCAGCAAATTGTCGAGACCGAATCCGGCCCCGACGTGTCCGTATCGCAGCTGCGCCGGAGCTTCGACAAGCGCGCCTATATTGATCAGATCGAGAGTGTCACCGGCCAGGATCTGGTGATCTACAAACGCGGTGACGCGGTCGAAATCTCGGTCGCGTATTCAAGAAAGATTCCGCTTGCCGGCAATGCCAGTTTGTTGCTCGACTTCAATACCCAGGCATCAAGTGGTACATGAGGTGGCACGCGAGGTGGCACCTGATGTGCGACCAGACGCGAGTGTCGCGTCCTTGCAAAAGCGACTGAAGCACCCATTCGATAACATCCGCCTTTTGCAGCAAGCGCTGACCC
Organism: uncultured Rhodocyclaceae bacterium; assembly: GCA_965364825.1. GTDB lineage: Bacteria > Pseudomonadota > Gammaproteobacteria > Burkholderiales > Rhodocyclaceae > Nitrogeniibacter. Next base: position 9,547 of record CBDTZF010000034.1, read on the forward strand.
ACCGCAGTTTTGGCCAGCCCAACAACGAGCGGCTGGAATTTCTCGGCGACAGCGTCGTCAACCACGTTGTAGCACTCGCGTTGTTCATGCGCTTCCCGGCTTTGCACGAGGGTGAGTTGTCACGTCTGAGAGCGAACCTGGTGTGTCAGGAGACACTGTTCGAAGTTGCCGATGAGGTGGGCCTTGGCGCGCACTTGCGGCTTGGTGATGGTGAGCACAAGAGCGGCGGCGCCAGGCGGCCTTCGATTCTCTCCGACGCACTGGAAGCCGTTTTCGCGGCGATCTATCTGGATGGCGGCTTCGATGCGGCAAAAACCGTTGTCGATGCGCTCTTTGCGCGCCGGCTTGATGCGCTCGATCCGGCGCGGACATTGAAAGACCCGAAAACACGCTTGCAGGAATGGTTGCAGGCGCGTGGGCGGCCGCTGCCAAAGTACACACTCGTCGACACGCGGGGCGAAGCTCATCTACGCGAGTTTGAAGTCGAGTGCTTTGTGGGCGCTGCGTTACGCACACGCGGCGTCGGCACCAGCCGTCGATCCGCCGAGCAATCCGCGGCACAGGCCGCCATGGAAACACTGGACGACGATGATGCAGGATAAGCAAAACTCACTGCCGGAGGGTTTCCATACCGGCTTCATCGCCATCGTCGGTCGGCCCAACGTTGGAAAATCGACGTTGATGAACCGGCTCGTTGGCGTCAAGCTCAGCATCGTTTCCAGTAAGGCACAAACCACCCGACATCGCGTCTCCGGCATTCTCACAGAGGTGAATGCCCAGTTCGTGTTTGTCGATACGCCGGGCTTTCAGACGCGCCACACCAACGCCCTGAATCGCAGCATGAACCGCACGGTGACGCAGTCACTCGCGGATGTCGATCTGGTTTTCTTTGTCATTGAAGCCGGTCGTTTCGGCCCCGAAGACGAGCAGGTGGTGGCGTTGCTGCCGCGTGCGACGCCGGTATTTCTGGTGATCAACAAGGTGGACACGCTGGATGACAAAAGGAAATTACTGCCTTTCATCCAATTGTGTAGCGGCGCGTTCACATACGCCGAGGTGGTGCCGTTGTCTGCCGAGCGCGGGCACAACGTCGACGTCTTGCTGAACACCGCGCGCAAGTACCTCCCCGAGGGGGCACCGATGTTCTCTGCGGACGAGATCACCGATCGTAGCGAGCGCTTTCTGGCTGCCGAGTTCTTGCGCGAGAAGCTCTTCCGTTTGCTTGGCGACGAGTTGCCCTACGGCATGACCGTCGAAGTGGAACGATTTGAGGCGGAGGGTAACCTCCGGCGGATCAACCTTGCGGTGATTGTTGACAAACAGGGCCACAAAGGCATTGTCATCGGCAAGGGCGGCGAGCGTCTCAAGCGGATTTCAACCGAAGCGCGCAAGGCGATGGAAGACTTGTTCGATGCGCGCGTCTACCTCGAGGTCTGGGTCAAGGTGAAGTCGGGTTGGTCCGATGATGAACGGGCACTCAAGAGTCTCGGGTACGAGTAGGGTCGGTTCACTCTAAATCGGCGGTCATCATGGCCCAACGTCAGCGCGTCGACCAACAACCCGGTTTTGTTCTGCACACCTACCCGTACCGGGAAACGAGCCTCATCGTCGAGATGTTTTCGCGCGACCACGGCCGTCTGGCCCTGATGGCGAAAGGCGCTCGGCGCCCGATGTCGGCCCTGCGCGGCGTGCTCATGGCCTACCAACCGCTGCTCGTCGACTGGTCGGGCGGTGGTGAGGTCAAAACGCTGGTGCGTGCGGAGTGGGTGGGAGGTCAACCGATGTTGAGCGGGCGCGGTCTGTTATGCGGCTACTATCTCAATGAGCTGTTGGTCAAGCTCATGCCGCGCGAAGACGCGCATCCCGAGTTGTTCGACAGCTACGCGGCCACCGTCGCAAAGCTGCCGGGTCAGACCCGTTTCGAGCCCTTGCTCAGGCATTTCGAGCTGACCTTGCTCGAACAGCTTGGATACGGCGTGCCTTTGGCGCGCGAGGCGGACAGCAATGCGCCGATCGCAGCCGATTCGGACTATCGCTTTATAATCGATCGTGGGGCGGTTTGCGCCTCGACGGCCGATGAAGCGCTCATTGCCGTGTCAGGGCAGACGCTCATCGATATGGCGGCTGGTCGCTTCGAAAATACGCGTACGCTTCAGCAAAGCAAAACGCTGCTGCGCCAGCTCATCCAACATCACCTCGGTGCCCAGACCCTGCAGTCGCGCCGTGTATTCAAGGAGTTGCAGTCGCTGTGATTGAGCTTGGTGTAAATATCGATCATGTCGCCACTTTGCGTCAGGCCCGGCGTACTTGGGAACCCGATCCGGTATGGGCTGCGGTCGAGGCGCACCTGGGCGGCGCGGACGGAATTACCGTCCATTTACGCGAAGATCGGCGTCATATCGGCGATGATGACGTCAATAGACTGCGCGACCTGACACAAATCAAACTCAATCTCGAGATGGCAGCGACCGACGAGATGCTCGGCATTGCCTGCGCGCTCAAGCCGGAAATGGCGATGTTCGTGCCGGAAGGGCGCCAGGAAGTCACGACCGAAGGCGGGCTCGATATCGTTGCTGACGAGGCCGCGTTGAAGGCCGCCGTACGGCGCCTCAGCGACGCCGGCATCATTGTCAGCGTGTTCATCGACGCCGAGCCAGAACAAATCGATGCCGCCGAACGCATCGGTGCGCGGGTGTGCGAAGTGCATACGGGGCCGTATGCGCAGGCGTTTCATGGGGCCGGGCGCGACGCGGAAAGCGCGCCGGTGGTGGCCGAACTTGAAAGGATTCGCGTCGCCGGTGAACGCATTCGCGCGGCCGGTATGCGCTTCAACGCTGGGCACGCGCTCAATTACTACAACGTCCAACCGGTGGCTGCGCTGCCCGGTGTGCGTGAACTGCATATCGGTCACGCCATCGTCTCGCGCGCGGTGTTCAGCGGGCTGCGCGACGCAGTTCGGGAGATGAAACGTCTTATGCGTGAGGCCGCAACCCAATGATCTACGGCGTCGGCACCGATATTGTCAGCATCGATCGCATTCGGGGCGCCCTCGACCGTCACGGGGAGCGTTTCGCGCACCGCATCCTCTCGCCGGGAGAAAGGGCAGCGTACGCGGCGGCGATCCGGCCGGCACAACT